>JAYGEV010000288.1:0-5724 GCA_046582225.1 Pseudomonadales bacterium | reverse complement strand
CGGTGAAGCACCCATTGACCGCGCGGGTGTCGAAATACGCTGCATCCACTTCATCGGCGTACAGGCGGCAGGCGTCGACGAAACCCTTGTCGCGCAGTCGCTGGTACTCCGCTTCGAAATCGTGCACCAGCACTGCCACATGATGAAACCCTTCCTGGCCGGCTTGGAACATGTCGCGATAAATAGACGGGGTGTCGTCGTGCTGCTGGATGAACTGAATCATCATGTCGCCCAGATATCCGAACGCGTAGGACACGTCGGCCTGCTGATCGGTACCGCGGTAGTGAAAGCTGTCGGTTTGGTGGTGTTCGGCCTTTCGAAACGGCCCCGCGCCAAACAGATCGCTCCATTTGCGAATGGACTCGTCGAGGTCGTTGACCAGGTAGGCTTCCTGAAAGAACGGGTAGCTGGTAACACGATCGGTCATATTTTCTCCGGGATACCTGCCGAGACGCTGGGCGGACAGTACCGCAGACCCGCCCACCAGGATAGTTTGCTACCATGCAGGGCGCAGTCCGTGGGGGGGACTATGGCTCACAGCGACCCGGTCGCGTTCGGATCTCACCTTAAAGGTTGGCTCGACATTCAGGCGATTCGAACCACGTTGGCGAATCATACCCGCGGTATTGATCGCAGCGATGGCGATCTGTTGCGTTCCGCCTATCACCACGACGCGCAGGTTGCTTACGGTTTCTTCGATGGCCCCGCGCGCGATTTCTGCGGCATCCTGACGGATCAGCCGGGTGGGCGCACGACGATGCATCGCACCAGCAACATGTGGATCAAGCTGACCGGTAACGATCGCGCGGTCTCTGAGAGTTACGCGTTCGTCTACTCCGAAACAGAAACCGAGGCAGGCGTCAGTCAGGCGCTGATTGGTGGACGCTACCTGGACCGACATGAAAAACGCGACGGCCAATGGAAGTTGAACCACCGGACTTACGTTCTGGAATGGAACGTGAACCTTCCCGGTACCGGCACCGCAGATCCGGGTTTCAGTTCGCCGTTGTCCGCTCGCGGCACAAAGACCCCGCAAGACCCAGGCGTTGTGCTTCTGGGCGAATGGGAGAGGGCGTTGGAAGAAGGAGGATCGAGCATGGAGATTCCCGAGGACCTGATCAGCGCCACGCGCGCGGCACTCGCCAGGCAGGATATTCATGACCTGATCATGGCCCAGGCGCGAGCCATGGATCGACGTGACGAGGCCTCACTCAAATCGCTGTGGCACCCAGGTGCAACGGTTGATGTCGGGGGCTTTTTTACCGGCGGGGCGACGGAGTATTGCGCGTTCGTTCTGCAGGGAACCGCCGACCTCAAGCGCATGTATCACTCCGTGGCGAACGAATGGTCTCGCGTTGAAGGAGACTCGGCTGTCGCCGAGAGCTATGTCATCGCTTTCACCACCGCGAGCGAGGAGGTCGATGAGGCGTCAACGGACATGGACGATCTCATCGGCGGGCGTTACCTGGACAGATTCGAACGACGCGACGGTACGTGGAAATTCACCCATAGAACCTATGTCATGGACTGGACCATGCGGCAACCGTCGACCGACCTCAGTGATGAGCCGGGCAGCATGTATGAGAGCCTGCGCACCCGCGGGACGGCGTACCCCGATGATCCCGTCTATGCGCTATGGGCCGATTGAGCGATCACGATTTCTAATATGACAAGAGGCGCAACATGACCGAAGCAGCCGACAATCTGGCACCCGGTGCCGCCAGATCACCAGGTCCGAGCTATCGCGATTTCATTCTCCGCGACCAGTCGCAACCCCCTGGCGCATTCCTCGAGCAGTCCTACGAGTTTCAGGGCGACGAGGACATCCCGTACAGCAACTACACCTCCAACGAACATGCCCGGGCAGAGTTTGACAAGATGTGGCCGCGGGTGTGGCAGTGGGCGTGTCGTGAAGAGCACATTCCCAACGCCGGGGATTACTACGTCTACGACGTGGGTCATCTCTCGGCAATCGTGCTGCGTACTGAAAGTGGTGCGGTCAAAGCGTTCCACAACGCCTGTATGCACCGGGGTACGCAACTCAAGCAGCCTGCCAGCTGCGGCACCTCCGAGAACCTGCGCTGCCCGTTTCACGGCTGGACTTACTCTCTGGACGGGGAACTCATCGACTTGCCCGGGGACTGGGACTTCCCCCACGTCAGTGCGGACAGTCATCGGCTTCCGGAACTTCAGGTAGGTACCTGGGCCGGATTCGTTTTCGTCAACTTCGATCCGAACGCGGGTCCGCTTGACGATTACCTCGGGGTGTTGCCGCGGCACTTCGCCGACTTTCACATCGAAGACCGGTACATCGAAATACATCTGCGCAAGCGCCTGCCTTCCAACTGGAAAGCTTCCGCCGAAGCGTTTCTTGAGGCCTACCACGTGCGCGAAACCCACGCCGGTGGCCATTTTGGCACCGAGGTCGCGACCCAGTACGACGTGTTCGGCGACAACGTGACCCGCTTCATCCACACGGTTGGCTCGCCAAGCCCGCTGCTCGATCCGCCGCCCAGCGAACAGACGATGCTGGACCGACTGTTCGCGCGTGGCCGGGAAGACGAACCCGTGCCCCAGGTTCCCGAAGGGATGACCGCGCGGGATGTCTATGGCGATATCGTCAGGAAGCAATTCTCCGAGCGCTACAACCAGGATTTCTCCCACGTTTCTACATCCCAGGCGCTGGATTCCATCGAGTACTTCCTGTTTCCGAACGCGTTTTTCTTTCCTGGCCTGGCGCTGCCGATGGTTTACCGGTTTCGCCCGGACCCGGAGAATCCGGACTTCAGCACGTTTGACCTGCTGTTTCTGCGGCCCAAGCCTCTGGACGGACCGGCGCCACCGCCGCCAGACCCCATTGATCTGGATGTCGACGACAGCTATTCGCTGGTCGAAGGGCTGGGGCGGCTGGGCGGTGTGTACGACCAGGATACGACCAACCTCGCAGCTCAGACCCGTGGCTTTAAATCCAGCTTCAAGCGTGGCCAGACGCTGGGCAATTATCAGGAAATCAGGGCGCGCCACCTGCATGCAATGGTCGGCAGATACATCGCAGGGGAGATGCCATGAACGAGCGCCTGATTGCCGTCGGGTCGGATTGGTGTCCGCAGCCGCAAGGGTCGACGCAAGGCGGACCGAGTTGACTATGAAAATCGCTTTTGTTTCGAGCCGTAGCCCGGACGCAGAAGAAGCCCAGCGCTTTTTAGCTGAGAAGTACCAGTCTGTAGACCCGGAAAATGCGGACGTGATCGTGGCACTGGGTGGTGACGGTTTTATGTTGGAAACGATCCACCGCAATCTCGCGAATCAACTCCCCATTTATGGCATGAACCGGGGCACCGTGGGTTTTCTGCTGAACGCCTTTGACAAAGACGATCTCATGGCGCGCCTGGAGAATGCGCACGAGGCAAAGCTGCGCCCGCTTCATATGCGGGTCACGACCGATTCAGGCGTGGAGCAGGACGCCTACGGGTTCAATGAGGTTTCGCTGCTGAGACAGACCCGGCAGGCGGCAAATCTACGAGTGTGCATTGACGGTAAAGTACGCATCGACACGCTGATGTGCGACGGTTGTCTGGTAGCGACGCCCGCGGGCAGCACGGCTTATAACCTGTCTGCGCACGGGCCGATATTGCCGGTGGGATCTGGCGTTCTGGCGCTCACCCCAATCAGCGCCTTTCGTCCTCGGCGATGGCAGGGAGCCGTGTTGCGTGAGGATGCGCGAATAAAACTCACGGTACTGGATCATTACAAAAGACCGGTGAGCGCCGTTGCGGATGCCCACGAAGTACGCAACGTGGCAGAGGTCGAAATTAGCGTGGATCGGGAAAAAGAGGTGACCCTGTTGTTTGATCCCGACCACAATCTCGAGGAACGAATTCTCAACGAACAGTTTGTGCCTAAAGGATGAACTACCAACGCACGCCAGACGATCGATTTCAAAATCTCGATGGGTATCCGTTTCCCGCGAACTACGTCCAGGTCGCCGACCCCGACGGCGGCGAGCTGCGCATGCACTATCTGGACGAAGGGCCACCCGAGGGCGAGCTGATATTGTGTCTGCACGGTCAGCCCACGTGGTCGTATCTCTATCGATTGATGATTCCGCTGTTCGTTGACGCAGGCTTCCGCGTGGTGGCCGTTGACTTTATAGGCTTCGGCAAGTCTGACAAGCCAACGCAACGTTCTGACTATACCTACGCCCGACACGTGGCGTGGACCAGCGCGCTGATAACGAAGTTGAACCTGACCGACATCACGATGGTCTGTCAGGATTGGGGTGGCTTGATCGGATTGCGCGCCGCTACCGAACTGCCCGAGCGCTTTGTACGGATTGTGACCGCGAATACCGGATTGCCGGATGCCAACGGCGTGGAAGGTGGTCGCGTGCAACAGATCAGCGACGCGATGCGCGCCCACTATGACAGCCTGCCGGTGCACCAGAGTGCGCCGGAGATGGGCGCTGCCATGATCGGCGACAGCTCCGGCATGGGCTTTCTGCATTGGGTCAAGTTCTGTGCCGAGACTCCCGCCCTGCGGGTCAGCGATGTGGTGAATTTCAGTTCTGGTGGCGGGCTGAGCGACAGCCAGGTGGCCGCCTACGATGCGCCGTTTCCGGACGACGGCTATATGGCTGGAGCACGGCAGTTTCCGAGCCTCGTACCGATCATGCCCGACAACCCGGCAATCGCTTCAAATCGTGACGCATGGAAGGTGCTGGAGAACTGGGAAAAACCGTTCCTCACAGCGTTCAGCGATTCCGATCCGGTAACGGCCGGGGCACATGTTCGCTTTCAGGAATCGGCCCCCGGTGCGAAAACCCAGAAGCACGTCACCATTGAAGGGGCGGGCCACTTTCTGCAGGAACAGGCTCCCGAAGCCCTGGCCTCGGCCGTCTTAACATTCATCGCAGACAATCCGATCTAAGGCCCGTCGTCGGCCGTCGACGCGTGCGCCGTGCCAACGCGGCTTAGTTTGGCCAGTAGATGTACTCGTCGCCTTCGACGTATTCCTCAGCGCCAGTCTTATCCACGAGTACCGGCATTTCGAGAACGTTCGGCCAGGCGGGCTCGGCCTGGGCCGCATTGTGTTCATCAAGCAGCGCCCGTAAAACCTCCACTCGGCCGGACATTGCCAGCGCCAGGTTGTTCTGCTCGGTGGGGTCTTCGCGCAGATTGTAAAGCCATCGCCTAGCCGGGTTGGTCGACGTCATCAGCTTCCAGCCTTTGTGCAGCACCACCTGGTAGTAGCCTTACCGCCAGAACAGGGTTTCGTGTGGAGCCTCCAGACGCTCACCGGTGACATATGGCAACAGGTTTACCCCATCGATCACCCGGTCATCGGGTAGCTGGGCGCCCGTGGCTGCTGCAGCGGTCGCGAAGACGTCGATGTGACCAACCGGATGATCGAAGCTGGTGCCGGGCTTGATCTTTGCCGGCCATCTGGCGAAGTAGGGCACATGGGTGCCGCCTTCGAACAGCGTCAGCTTCCAGCCGCGGTAGGGTTTGTTGACGTCGGGCAATCCCAGATACCCGGCGCCACCGTTGTCGCTGGTAAAAATGACCAGCGTGTTTTCTTCCAGCCCGTTGTCACGCAGTGCCTTGAGCACCCGACCGACGCCGCGATCCAATGCCCGGATCATCGCAGCGTATACGCGCAGGCGGTGGTCTTCGATGTGCGCCAGCGCGTCGTAGTCTTCCTTCTTCGCCTGCAGCGGGTTGTGAA
>JAYGEV010000548.1:0-2982 GCA_046582225.1 Pseudomonadales bacterium | reverse complement strand
ATCTGGATTTCGGGGCTCCACCGATACTGACTCACGCGCCCGACGGTGGCGCCATTCTGCTCGCCGGACAGAAATCCGGCGGCGTCTACGCGCTGCGGCCCGACACCGGTGAGCGCATCTGGGAGCGCTACTTTGGCCGCGGCGGACTGCTTGGCGGCGTACATTGGGGCATGGCGGTAAATGCGGATGCTGGGCTGCTGTTCGCTCCGATCAACGACATGCAGTTGTTCTACGCGATCTCAGAAGGTACCTCGGCGCCGGGGTTGTACGCCCTGGACATCCTGACCGGAGAGTCGCGCTGGCAGACGTCCATTGAAGGCACCTGCGATGACCGGGAACAATGTCATCCCGGCTTGTCGGCCGCCATCGTCGCCACGCCCGACCTCGTGTTTGCCGGCGCGCTGGACGGGTTCATCCGGGCTTACGCGGCCGATACCGGCGCCGTTGTATGGCGCTTCGACACCTCGCGTGACTTCGATGCCACCGATGGCAGTCTGGCGGTTGGCGGCACGCTCGACGTGCATGGGCCGATGATTGCCGGTGACATGATGTTCATCCTGAGCGGCTATGCCCGCCAGAGCCTGCGCGGCGGTAACGCGCTGCTCGCCTTCCAGCTGAAGGAGCCGGGCTAATGAGTGCAACAGATCCACGGGTCGGACGCGGCCGCAGACTTTGCGCATTCGCAGTCGACTTCATCGTTACAGCCGTGGTGGCGTTCATTGCACTGTGGCCACTGGGCCTGTTCGAGAACGAACAAGCCTACGAGCCGAGCCAGCTAGTGATCCGGATTGTGCTCCTGATCGCCGGCAGCTATCTGCTGGTCAACGGCTGGTATTTGCACACGCGGGGACAGACCGTCGGCAAACGCATGCTGCGAATCTGCATGATCGCGCATACCGACGGGCGGCCGCTGCCGTTGTGGAAGCTCCTCGCCCGCACCTGCTCGGTACTGGTGTTGGCAGCCATTCCCCTGGTCGGTGTGCTGGTGATCGTGGACATACTGTTCATTTTCACCCGCCAGCGACGCTGCCTGCACGATCTCCTGGTGGGCTCAACGGTCGCCAGAATCCCCCAGGTGGGACAGCAATCCTCGTAGCAACACCTCGTCAGTCGTCCCTTCGTCAGTCGTCCGATGGCACCAGCCTGCCCTCGGCGTCGCGTACTTCCGCTCCGACCACCCGAGCGCGGCCGTCGCCGAATGGGGCATCCCGCGCAATCACAGTCTGCTTGACGCCTTCGGCCGCTATCATCTGGAACGCCTCGCGGACCGCCGGAGCGGTGTGGGCACGGGCGTCGTTTTCGGCTGCCAGGCGTTGCAGCGTCTGCGCACCCATCAGCTCCATGCCGAGATTGATGATGCGCTTATTGGTGGACAGCAGTTCGGGATCGATTTGTGCCATGCGATCGGCGAGGCCTTCCACTTCGGCTTCCAGAAGGTCCTCAGGCACCGATTTCAGGACCAGACCGATTTTCGCTGCGTCTTCGCCGCTCAGCGTATCACCGGTCAACAGCAGCCGCTTGGCCCATTGCGGACCGCAGTGATACAGCCACATCTGGTTTGGCGCGGCGCCCATGTTACGTATCGCCGGAAATCCGATGTTTGCGTTGTCTGCCGCGATCAGCACATCGCAATACAGGGCCAGGTCGGTACCGCCGGCCAGGCAATGGCCGTGAATCTGCGCGATGGACGGCTTGTGCATTTCCCACAGCGTTTTCAGGCTGCGCTGAAAGCGTTCGATTCCCCAGGCGTCGTCGTCCATTCCGCGGCCTGTCCGTCGGCTGACCCCATCATCCGGGCGGGATCTTTGTCCGGGTGTGAGGTCGTAGCCGGCGCAGAATGCGCTCCCGGCGCCGCGCAGAATGACGCAGTGAACCGACTTGTCGTCGTCGGCCTCCCACAACGCGTCGCGCAGTTCTTCGACCAGCGCGATAGACATCGCGTTGCGTCGTTCGGGTCTGTTCAGTGTGATGCGGGCCTTGCCGGCATCCGTTTCGTAGAGAATGTGTTCGTAAGATCGATCGCTCATTGTTGTGCTTCCTCGGATGCCTCTTCGGGGCGGTTTTCAGTTTGAATGTCGAAGTCGCTCGCGGAGTGCCGTTCCGGCACCCGTTCTTCTTCAGGCCCCCAGGCTCTATTGACCCGCTTGCCACGCTGCACTGCGGGGCGGGCTCGGATTTCTGACGCCCATCGGACGACGTGGGTATACGAGGTGACGTCAAGGAATTCCTTGGCGTCGTAGATGTTGCTCAGCACCACGCTGCCGTACCAGGCGTAGTTCGCCATGTCCGATATGTTGTACTCGTCGCCACATAGATACTGGCGCGAGGAAAGGTTCCGATCCAGCACGTCGAGCTGGCGTTTAACTTCCATGGCGTAACGGTTGATGGCGTACTCAATTTTTTCCGGGGCGTAGGCGTAGAAGTGGCCGAAGCCGCCACCCAGGTAGGGCGCGCTGCCCATCTGCCAGAACAGCCAGGACATGCATTCCGCCCGCGCCGATGGCTCTTTGGGAAGAAATGCGTCGAATTTTTCTGCCAGGTAAACCAGGATCGCCCCGGACTCGAAGACCCGGGTCGGCGGCGAGGTGCTGTGGTCGACCAGGGCCGGAATCTTGGAATTCGGATTTGCTGCGACGAAACCGCTGCCGAACTGCGCGCCTTCCCCGATATTGATCAGGTAGGCGTCGTACTCGGCCTCTTCCTTGTCGAGCTCCAGCAGTTCTTCGAGCAATACGGTGACTTTGACGCCGTTGGGTGTCGCCAGCGAGTAGAGCTGCAGCTGATGCTCGCCCACCGGCAATTCCTCATCGTGGGTCGGACCCGCAATGGGTCGATTGATATTGGCAAACTGGCCACCGCTTTCTGAATCCCATTTCCAGACGCGGGGCGGCGTATAAGACGATGTGTCGGTCATGATTGATTCGTTCTGGTTTTGAATATTTCAGAGTGTACGAGGTTCTCCGAAAAGAAAAAACGGCAACC
>JAYGEV010000269.1:0-5444 GCA_046582225.1 Pseudomonadales bacterium | reverse complement strand
GCAAGGTGGGGATTCGATTCGGATTGAACAGCGTGCTCGGCAGTCTACGCTCGCTCGCCTGGCTCCAGCGCGGATGATCTACCGCGGGATTCACGTTGGCGTAGAACCCGTATTCCCGGGGTTGCAGAAGATTCCAGGTGTTTTTTGGCTTCTGCTCGGTCAAGCGGATGGAAACGATGGACTTGATGCTTTTGAAACCATACTTCCAGGGCACGACCAGGCGCCACGGCGCACCATTCTGATTCGGCAATGGCTTGCCGTATAATCCCACCGCGATAATCGTCAACGGGTGGTTTGCCTCATCGAGGCGCAGCCCTTCAACGTAGGGCCAGTCGATGCCGCTGAAGATGGACCGCTGGCCGCGCATCTCGCTGGGTCGATGCAACGTTTTGAATTCCACATACTTCGCGTTGCCCAGCGGCTCAAAGCGATCCAGTATCGCGCTCAACGGGATGCCCAGCCAGGGCACCACCATCGACCAGGCCTCCACACACCGCAATCGATAGATGCGCTCCTCAGCAGTGAACGCCCGGATCAGTTCTTCCACATCGTAGCTACCAGGCCTGGCCACGGCGCCCGATACTTCCACCTGCCACGGAGCCGTTGTGAGCTCATCAGCATAGTCCGCGGGATCATCCTTATCGGTTCCGAACTCATAGAAATTGTTGTAGCTGGTGATTATTTCCAGAGGGGTCAAGGCGAGATCGTTGGTTGGGTTTGCGCGCGCCGCACCCACCCACGAACCTGCAATGCCGCTCATACCGATTGCGGCCATGCCGCTGGTGAATTTGCGGCGGGAAAGGAAAACCGATTCCGGCGTAATCTCAGAGGTGGGGATGTCTTTCGGCTTGCCGATCAGCATGTTCTGGCTCCAACGAATACGAATTGGACCGACGCGTCGGGGCACGAGTTCCCCTATTCCGCGTCCTCGGCGACCTTGCGTGGTCTGCGAAGCGCCTGCCAGGCATATTTCGCCGGACCGGAAAGCGCGTAGATTGAAAACAGCACCAGCAGTACGCGTGGCGGGTCCGCCAACAAAACCGCAAACACAAATGCCACCAGCACCAGGGTAATGAAGGGCACCCGACCTTTTACATTCAACGCTTTGGGCGAGTAATACTCAAAGTTGGACACCATCAGCAAACTGACGACAAAGGTGATCACGGCCATAAACGCGGCGGCCAGCATGTCTGGCTCGGTACCGAATGTATCGCTCCACACCCAGACCGAACAGGCAATAATTGCGGCCGCCGAGGGGCTCGCCAACCCCAGGAACGAACTGGACTCGCTTTTAACGTTGAAGCGCGCAAGCCTCAGCGCGGCGCATGCCATGTAAATAAACGTTACGACCCAACCGACGCGACCCAGCTCACTTCCGAGGCCCCAGGAAAACGCCACCAGCGCTGGCGCAACACCAAAAGCAACCATATCGGAGAGGCTGTCGTACTCGGCACCGAACTGGCTTTCGGTATGGGTGCGACGAGCCACACGCCCATCAGCGGTATCCAGTGCAAACGCAGTGAAAATCGCCAACGCGGCGGCGATGAGCTGACCGTTCATACCAGCAACGATTGCGTAAAACCCCGCAAACAGCGCGCCCGTGGTGATCAGATTCGGCAGCAGGTATACGCCGCGGCGTCGCTGGCGAGCCTCCTCGGCCGGCGCGTCCGGATCCGCCTGTGCCGCCCCTGGCGCATTCACCGCGCGTAATCTGGCACGATCCTGCTCGTTGTCTGAGTTGTCGTCGTCGCGCATCAGCGGGTGCCCGTCAGTTCTTGTCTTTGTCCACCAGCTTATTTTCCTGGATCCAGGGCATCATTGCACGCAACCGTTCTCCGACCTGCTCGATGGGATGTTCCTGGCTGAGACGACGCATGGCCTTAATTCCCGGAGCACCCGCCAGATTTTCGGCAACAAACTCCCGAGCAAACTTCCCGGTTTGAATCTCGTTCAAGATTCGGCGCATTTCCTCTTTGGTTTCCTCGGTCACGATCCGCGGTCCGCGCGTGAGCCCACCGTATTCCGCCGTGTTGGAAACCGTGTACCACATGTTCGTGATGCCGCCTTCATAAAAAAAGTCGACGATGAGCTTCAACTCATGGAGGCACTCGAAATACGCCATTTCCGGCGCATAACCGGCCTCGGTCAATACCTCAAATCCCGCCTGTACCAACGCCGCTGCGCCGCCACACAAAACCGCCTGCTCACCAAACAGATCGGTTTCGGTTTCCTCACGAAAAGTGGTCTCGATGACGCCAGCGCGACCACCGCCATTGGCTGAGGCATACGACAGAGCAGTTTCTTTGGCCAGCCCGGACGCGTCCTGAAAAACCGCGATGAGGCTGGGTACCCCGCCCCCTTCGACATAGGTGGACCGCACAGTATGTCCCGGCCCCTTCGGCGCAATCATGATCACATCCAGATCGGCACGAGGTTCGATCAGTTGGAAATGAATGTTGAAGCCATGGGCAAACGCCAGCGCAGCACCCTGTTTGACGTTTGGAACGACCTGTTCAGCATATATCTGGCGCTGATGCTCGTCCGGGGTAAGCATCATGATCAAATCCGCATCTTTAACCGCGTCCGCCACCTCCGACACCTGAAAACCCGCATTTTCAGCCTTGCGCCAGGAATCTGAGCCCTTGCGCAAACCCACCACCACCTGGTCGACGCCGGAGTCACGCAGGTTGTTTGCGTGGGCATGGCCTTGAGACCCGTAGCCCACCACCAGCACGTTCATCTTTTGAATGATCGATAGATCTGCATCTTTGTCGTAGTAGACCTGCATGTCGCTTCCCCTTGGTTCGTACTAATGTATTTGGATCGGATTCTGGCCGGATTGATGCCTATGCACTCAGGATTTTCTCGCCCCGACTGATCCCGGAAACGCCGGAACGCGCCACCTCGAGAATTGATGTCTTGCCGACTGCCCGTATGAATGCGTCGAGCTTATCGCTCGGGCCGCACAATTGAATCGTGTATGAGTTCGACGTAACGTCAACGATCTGGCCACGAAAGATTTCACAGCTGCGTTTGATCTCCGAGCGAACAGCACCCTGCGCTCGTACCTTGACCAGCATCAGTTCACGCTCAACGTGATCGGATTGCGACAGATCTATGACCTTTACAACCTCCACCACCTTGTAGAGATGCTTGATGATCTGTTCGACTTTCCGGTCGTCCGCCGCGGTGGTCAGCGTCAGGCGGGACAGCGTCGCATCTTCTGTCGGCGCAACCGTGAGGCTGTCGATGTTGTAATTGCGCTGGGCGAACAGGCCCACCACCCGCGACAACGCCCCAGCTTCGTTTTCGAGCAAGACGGCAATGATGTGCCGCATTAGATGTAGTCCCCCTGCTGCGAGGTGGTGATCTTGGTCAGGTACATGTCGCACATGGCGCCGCCCTTCACGGCCATGGGGTAGACGTGCTCGTGAGGATCGACCCAAACGTCCACGAATACCGTGCGGTTTTTCAGCCCCGGAGCAAATGCTTCACGCATGGCCGGCTCGAGATCTTCGGCTCTGTCCACCTTTAATCCAACGTGACCAAAGGATTCAAGCAGCGCCTTGAAATCCGGCAACGAGTCACTGTAGGTGCTGTGCGAATGTCGACCGCCGTACTGCATGTCCTGCCACTGCTTGACCATGCCAAGGGACTGGTTGTTGATGTTGACGATCTTGACCGGCAGACGATACTGCTTGCAGGTGGACAACTCCTGCATGTTCATCATGAAGCTGCCTTCGCCCGTCACACACGCGACTACAGAATCGGGAAACGCGAACTGCACGCCCATGGCGGCCGGCAGGCCAAAACCCATTGTTCCCAGGCCGCCTGAGTTGATCCAGCGCCGCGGTTCGGTGAACTTGTAGTATTGCGCGGCGAACATCTGGTGCTGCCCGACATCGCTGGTCACGTATGCATCACCATTGGTTACCTGGAACAGGGTCTGCACCACCATCTGCGGGAGGATCGGCTTTCCGGCCTCTACCCGCATATGGTGATCAAGGCCATGGGCTTCGCGCCAGCTGCGAATCTGCTGCCACCACTCCTGCAACGCGCCTGAATCCGGCAGGTCCGGCTGGCGTTGGATCTCGGCATTCAGGATAGCGTCCATATCCTCCAACACACTGGCCACCTGGCCTACGATGGGAATATCTGCGTCGATTATTTTTGAGATGGATGCTGGATCGACGTCGATGTGAATGATCGTGGCATCCGGACAGAACTTCGTCGGACTGTTCGTGACGCGATCGTCGAACCGAGCACCCACTGCAAAGACGACGTCAGCCCGGTGCATGGCCATGTTGGCTTCGTAGGTGCCGTGCATTCCGAGC
The DNA here is from genome assembly GCA_046582225.1 of Pseudomonadales bacterium. Lineage (GTDB taxonomy): Bacteria > Pseudomonadota > Gammaproteobacteria > Pseudomonadales > Azotimanducaceae > JAYGEV01. Next base: position 1,110 of record JAYGEV010000269.1, on the reverse strand, counting down.
ATTCCGAGGAACTGCTCATCATCGCCAGGATACCCACCCAAACCCATCAACGTGTTGGTCACAGGAAAGCCGAGCCTGCGCGCAACCCGGGTCAACGGCTCTGCGCCATTGCCCTGAATCACGCCTCCGCCGGAGTAGATCACGGGTCGCCTGGCGCCCAGCAGCACGTCCACGGCTTTGCGGATCTGACGTCCGTTGCCACGAACCGCAGGGTTGTATGAGCGCATGGAAACCGATTCTGGAAACAGATAGGGCGTGGTGATCTCCGGGTCGGTCGTATCCTTGGGCACGTCAATGACCACCGGACCGGGCCTGCCCGTGGTTGCGATGTAAAAAGCCTTCTTCACGACGCCTGCGATCTCGCTGCAGTCCTTGACCAGAAACGAGTGTTTGACCACCGGGCGTGACACTCCAATCATGTCGGTTTCCTGGAACGCATCGGTGCCGATCAGCGGGTAGGGAACCTGTGCTGAGATCACCACGATCGGGATCGAGTCCATGTGCGCGGTGGCGATGCCGGTAATGGCATTGGTCGCACCCGGACCCGATGTAACCAGCACCACACCGGGCTTGCCGGTAGCGCGTGCGTATGCGTCCGCCATATGGGTCGCCGCCTGCTCGTGGCGCACGAGGATATGCTGTACCTTCTGTTGGCGGAAGATCGCGTCGTAAATGTGCAACGCACATCCGCCTGGATATCCGAAAACGTATTCGACACCGGCATCCTGCAGGGCGCGCAGGAGAATATCGCCACCTGATAGCACTTCCGCGATGTTCGGACTGTTATTCGTAGCCACACTCATTTCCGACTGTTGGGCGCAGATTTTTCTGCACGGTTTGCATAACTGATTGATTTTTTTGCAGTTTGCCTGGGACAATCTGCAAGAGCCGGGTATTCTTGGGGTTCACCCCAAGCATGTCAACGAAGGGGCTTATTTGCTCAATCCGTGAATCACATCACAGACCAGGCACAACTGAGGTATAGGAAGAACAATGGGCTATCTTTACAATTCTCATATGAGTAATTACGCGCCAGCGTCCGATACCAAGTACGATTGCTGTCACGGCCGTGTACATCTGGAGAGGCTCGCAAATGCGCATGCTCGTTGA
>JAYGEV010000238.1:0-6186 GCA_046582225.1 Pseudomonadales bacterium | reverse complement strand
CACGACCAATACCGGTAGCGTCAGGATGGACCCCACAACGAGCGACATTCCGATAAGTTTTCTAGTTGCTTGCATAGCACCATCTCCCATATTCGATGAACTATTCAGTACATCTACTCCCTAAGGGGAGTTTTATCACACCAACGGAAAAAATGAAACGCTTTCCAAAATAGGGAGGAATGCCTGCGCGCCGGTTTCCATCATTTTCGCCAGCTCTCGATCTCCTGTTGTAATACCCGCACGACCTCATCGGGAATCTGCATTGGTATGAAATGCGTGCAATCGGGATAATAGATTTCCCGACCTTGTTTGAATTCATTCGCAAGTCCCGGCCAGGTGGGAGACGACGCGAAATCAATCATCGATCGATCCTCGGGTGGGAGCTGGGCTCTCAAGACCAACACTGGAATATCAAGCGAACGCACGCTATCGTAGATCGCCGCATTGCTGCGCCGAGCCATGTATACCGACGCTTCGATCTTCGGTGGGCATGCAAGCTCATACCCGCCTGACGCAATTGGAAGCAGGCCATGCTCGCAATAGTCGGCGAGAATTCTGGGCTCAAAGAGATGGAAGGCGCCCTTTTCGACCAGTCGCTCGGCCATCTCCTGTGGCGATGAGAAGTTGTTCTTTCTTCGCGCAGCCGGGTGCATGCCACCTTCGACCCCGCCCGCGGCTGTACCTGCGATTCGGTAAAGGACTCGGGTGCGGTAATCGTCGGGTCCATGAGTAACAGACGTTCGAACGCGCCGCTCATCGCCGCAGCGTCCACCATCGCGTGTCCACCCATGGAGTGTCCGATCCCAATGATATTCTGTAACTCAAGCGCCTCTACAAACGCGGCCATGTCCTGGCCGAGCACCTGCCAGTGTTCGATGACGCGTTTTTCACTGCGGCCATGTCCGCGCTGCTCCAGTGCGAGCACGTGGTAGCCATCGAACGACTCGATGATACGATCCCAGATACGACCATGAAATCCGGTCGGGTGGACGAACAACAACGTCGGTTTGTCGGCGCGTAATTCACCGCGTTCGAAATATGCCAACTCCACGCCGTTGACGCGGATCATAACGAGTCGGGGTTCAACCATGGATGTCAGCATATAATTCCTCGCACCAGGAGGACAACAACAATGAAAATCGGAATATCGCTTCCGGTCCGCGAGATGGGTGACGACCTCGGTGCCATCAAGGCATTCGCTCAATCCGCCGAGGAACTGGGCTACACGCATTTACGGGTGCCAGACCAGGTGCTGCGCCGCGACAGCGGCGCGTTGCACGAACCCATGATGCTGATGGCGTACATCGCAGCCGTCACCGAGAAGATCGAACTCGTGCCCTCCGTAATCGTTCTGCCGTCGCGCCAGACCGCGCTGCTGGCCAAACAAACCACCGAACTCGACGTGCTGAGTTCAGGTCGATTGCGCCTGGGAATCGGCGTTGGCAACAGCAAAGACGAGTACGCGGCCATGGGCCAGAGCTTCAACACCCGTGGGGCGCGTTGCGATGAGCAGCTGCAGTTGCTGAAGCTGCTGTGGACCGAGGAGCGCGTGCACTTCGAAGGTCGGTGGGATCGAGTCAGCGGCGCCGGGCTGAATCCGCTTCCCATCCAACGGCCCATACCGGTGTGGATCGGCGCAACGTCCCTTCCAAGTGAATCCGTGGTCAATCGAATCGGTGCCCATGCCGACGGCTGGTTCGTGTTGTGCTCACCCGAGGAGTTTCCGGATTTACGTGGACGAATCGAGGCCGCGGCGCGCAATGCGGGGCGAAAACCGGAGGCTATTGGCGCCGAAGCCGGAGTGGCGGTGGTCGGCCCACGGCAGGCTGAATGGCAGGAGCGCGTTATCGGCTGGCAGAAGCTTGGCCTGACTCATGTGTGTCTGCGCACGCTGGGCGGCGAGTTGAACACCGAGCAGCATCTGGACAAATTATCCGAGATCGTCGACCAGATACCACGTGGGAGCAGCGCGTGAATTTCGAGGGCGCGGTTTCACCCTAACCCGACACCAGCCTGTTGTCTGCAGGGTGTGGCGCGATGACGACTGGCTCCCCGACCCAGGCGCCGATGTTCTGGCCCGATCGGCCGTCCGCGATCAACTCGATCATCTGCTGACCGATTTGCGCCGGCTGCATCACCGAGCTGGCCATCTCCGCAGGGAGTTCGCCATCGGCAAACAACCCTCGAAGCATCGGCGTATCAGTTGCGCCCATGCACATACCGTTGACCCGAATGTTATCTTTCCCCAGATACTTCGACCATGCGTCGGTGAACCCGTTGATGGCCCATTTAGACGCGTTGTAGAGATCGGTTTCCGGCGAGTTGGTTCCTTCGGACTTGGCAGGCAGCACGTAGTAGGTACTGATGTTGACGATATCGCCGCCGCCGCGCGATTGCAGATGCGGCACACACGCGCGCGACAGCATCAGCACGCCCTTGAGGTTGGTGTCCATGATGAAGTCCCAATCCTCAAGCGCCTGTTCCCAGGAGGAATCGACCGGCGTGCGCCGCCACGAACCGGCGTTGTTGACCAGGATATCAAGGCCACCGAACGCTTCGATCGCCGTCGCCACGACCTGCTCGACGTCTTCGCGTTTCGAGACATTAGCCTGGATCCCCAGCACGCGATTACCGGTCGCACGCTCAATTCCCTCGGCAACTCCGGCGATCGAATCCTGAACGTCAAACGCAACCACCGCAGCACCCGCCTCGCTCAGCGCCTGAGCGAAAGCGCTACCCAGCCCCTGTGCCGCCCCGCTGACGATCGCAACCTTTCCCTCAAGCGCTGACATTGAGGCTCTCCTCGGTGATGTATATGTTCTTGAGCGGCGGTTCGAGCCTGGTTGGCCTGCCGACGCACAGGTTGATGTTCTGAGCGGTACGGCCCTGGGGACCTTCTTTGAGGAGATCGACCAGAACCTGTGCGGTGTCCTCCTTTGCCATCCAGGTCGCAACCTCCTCCATCTGCTCGGCGTCTTCTTCCCCCGGGGTTTGCGGGAAGCCGAAGAAATCACGAATCATCCAGGAGTCGGTGGCGCCCATGCACATCGCGTTGACGCGGATGCCATTCGGGCGCAGCGCTTTCGCCCAGCCAAACAGAAATCCATTGAGTCCCCATTTGGAAGCGTCGTACAGATCCATCACTTCGCCACCGCCGGTGGGTCGCGGTGCGTCCGCCCACGGGCAGGCCTCAAGCTTCGGACAGATCTCGTTGGGGGAACCGCAGGTCACCATGTGATCGGTGGCCACGTTGACGATCTCGCCACCACGTCCCTGTTTGAGCAGCTGATCAATGACCGCCCGGCCCATCATGAACTCGCCCTTGAGGTTGGTGCCGATCATGCCTTCGTAGTCGGCTATGGCCTTATCGAGATCGTCATCCGGCACGCTCACCCAGCACTTGCCGGCGTTGCTGACGAGAATGTCTATACCACCAAGCGCTGCGACGGTGCCGTCGACGACCCTGCGCACGTCTTCTGGTACGGATACGTCCGCGACAAAGCCAACCGACTGAACGCCCGATGTTTCGAGAAGCGCGGGAAGATCCATGATTTCCTCGCGGATATCGCAAACGGCAACGTTGACACCTTCGGCCGCCAGAGCTTTTGCATAGGCCGGCCCGATACCAACCGCGGCACCGGTCACAATGGCGCACTTACCTTTTAATGAAACCGTCATCTTTCCCCCTTCAAAGGTCTGGCCCGTTTCACGTTCACCGGCCAGAATAGCACGACGTCTGGATACGAATTGGTCGGCAGTTGGAATTTGTTACGCTCGGTCGAACGGACCTGAAGGTCAGCGTTGCGGGACTGGGCTGCGGCGGTCACAGCCGCCTGGGCCAGACCTATGGCAACACCTTTGCTCAGAGCGTGGCGGTGGTGTCTGCTGGCCTGGAGCTGGGCATCAACTTCATCGACACCGCTGCCGCTTACCGTACCGAAGAAATGGTCGGTGCTGCGCTGCGCGGCCAGCGCGGACGCGCAGTCGTTTCCACCAAGACGCTGATCCGAACTCGATCAGGCGCCGGCGCCGAAACAAGGCTTCTCACCGGAAAGGAGGTGTCAAAGCGTCTGGATGACAGCCTCGCGCGATTGGGAAGCGACTACGTAGACGTCTACAATCTGCACGGCGTGATTGACTCCGATCTCGACCATGTCGAAACAGAAATTGTCCCGACGCTTTTACGTCTGAAACAACAGGGTAAGATTCGATGTCTCGGCATCACCGAGCGGTTCGGGGCGGATACCAATCACCTGATGTTGAACCGAGCCCTTCAAACCGGCGTGTGGGACGTGGTCATGGTGGGTTTCAACCTGCTCAATCCCTCTGCACGAGAACGCGTGCTCGCACGCACGATGGATTCGGACATCGGCGTGCAAAACATGTTTGCCGTGCGCCGCGCGCTCAGCGACCCGGTTGCACTCCGCGAAACACTAAAAATGGCTTCGGATGCCGGCCAGCTCGACTCAAACAAGCTCGATCACGCAGATCTGCTGAGTTCGATTGTGCACGAGTCAGATGCGGGGTCGCTGATCGAACTGGCGTATCGATTCTGCCGTCACGAACCCGGTATTCATGTGGTGTTGACCGGTACCGGCAATATCGACCACCTGCACGAAAACGTCGCCTTCATCAACCGCGAGCCGCTGCAGGAAGACATCCAGTCTCGACTCAAAGACCTGTTTGGCAACGTGGATTGTATTGCCGGCGACTGACGCCAGCCTGTTGCTCAGTGCGGGTGCGCGAGCAGATGTTGGCGGAGCAAATCCTTACCGTAGTCGTTGCCGTTCGGTGTACGAACCACCGTGTGGACGTGGTTTCGGCTCGGCAAATCAGGGCCGTCCAACGCAACCGGCAGCTGGTGGTCGTATTCGATCATCACCACGGGGCTGTGAATCCGGTAGTAGAACACGCTGTCTGGCTGGGTGCCGCCAACCCAGGCAAATCGGGTCTCGTTCCAATGGCGAAGAATCTCAGTCATCTTGACCTCTGCATACTCGGCTCGTGCGTTGCCGATATACAGACCGATGAGCCCCAGGCCAATCTCGCGCTGCGCGGGTGTGAGCGTGCTCAATTTCACTCCCTGGTAAGCCACCAGCGCATTATCTTGAAACAACTCGCCGCGGTTGTTGTTGGCCACCTTGTCCGGATCGATGATGGCCATCGCCCTCTGATGCGTATCGAGCGCATTGATGAACGCAAGGCCGGCGGCCAGTTCTTCTTCAAGAATCGCGACCCCGGAAAAACGACCGGTGGTCGCCCGGGGCGGTTCGGACCCCATGAAGGTGGGCGTCATTACCACCTGATCTGCGAGTACGAAGAAGTTAATCACCAGGTGGTGTCCATCGATCTGCCAACCCCACGGCTCGGTCAGCGAAGGCTCGCCCATAATCGTCAGCCAGTAACGCGCCTCTCCATACTGATCAAAGTCGTTCATGAGATCGGCGAGGTGACCTTCCAGGCGCATGATGTCCCTGGAAGTCTGCAGTCCCCGAGCGCTCAGGCTCGCCGCCAGCAGTCCGTAGGCGGCGACGGTCTGCGCCTCGTTCAGCTCCAGCAGACCCACGCCCTGTCGATGGCTCACGTGGACGTTGGCCCAGCGCCGCCACTCCTGATCGTCCACCGGAAATGTCGCATTTTCCCGCTGTTCTTCGCTGAGGGAATCCAAAAACCCTTGTGCGGCGTTGCGCACTGCACGGGTACTCGCACCCGTGGATTCGATCCGAAACAGCCCTTCCCGAACGGCTCCGTCGGTGGTTATGCCGACAAAAGGCTCACGCAGCATGACCCGTTCAAGGGTTGGCCACAGCAGACGCGAAGCGGCCATCGGTTTCCAGGCGGCAAACCCAACGAGGGAGACGATCAGGATGATCACGACTACTGTGATTTTCAGGAACAAGCGCACGACGTTTCCAGCGCCGGACTAACTCGGCGTGAACTCGATATACAGCTCTTTGAGAGCGCGCAGATTGTAGTTCGGTTGGTGGCGCAGGTTGTTCCGACCTTCGACCAGCTTGAACTCGTCGATCCTGTCCAGGAAGACTTTGAACCCCCAATGCAGCTCGCGCCGGGCAAGCGGCGCGCCCAGGCAGTAGTGTGTGCCTGAGCTGAAGGAAAGATGTGAGGCGGCATTCCTGCGCTCCAGATCTATCTCGTTGGGGCAGGAGAAATGCTCGGAGTCACGAT
>JAYGEV010000232.1:0-9316 GCA_046582225.1 Pseudomonadales bacterium | reverse complement strand
GTCTACGGGGGGTGATGATGCCCGGCGACCCGGCCGAGGAGGACTACGATTCGGAAATCTACAATCCGGTCTGGGAAGCCGCCATCGAGCTGGAGCTGCCGCTATCGTTCCACATCCTGACCACCCGCGGTTCATCGCGGGTGCGAGGCCCAAAGATCAACAGTTTTCTGTCCATCATCCGCGGCAATCAGGACATCATGGGCACGTTGATATTCGGCGGCGTGTTTGATCGATACCCGGAGCTGAAGGTGGTTTGCGTGGAAGCCGATGCCGGTTGGGTACCACACTACATGTATCGCATGGATCATGCCTACAAGCGGCACCGAAACTGGCTTGCTAAGGGGATCGAGCTTTCGAGGCTGCCCTCGGAATACTTCAGCGAGCACATCTACACCACGTTCCAGGATGACTGGGTTGCGTTCAGAATGGTCAACGACATGAACTGGAGGCGGCTGTTGTGGGCCAACGATTTTCCGCACAGCGACTCTACCTGGCCGCTGTCCCAGGAAATGCTCGCCGAGCAGACAAAGCAACTGACCGCTGAACAGAAGCAGGGCATATTGTGTGGCAACGTTGCTGAGCTGTATCAAATCGATCTGGCAACGCTGGAAGCCGCTGCATGAGCGGCGGCAGCCCCGAATCTGAACAGCGCAGTTAGCACTGACCAATGGGCATCCGGCTGGACAAACCCTGGAATCAACGCGATACAGCGAGCCGGTTGTCGGGTCAATTAGGCGTGTACCAACTAGGCGATGATTCCGGCGAAGTGCTGTTGATCGGTTATGCGGGCGGCCGCAGCAGATTCGGCTTGCGGGGTGAGGTCGAAAGTGCCCTTGAGCGAGCGCTCACAGCCACTCAATATCGGGTCGAGATCACCACCGCATATCTGACCCGTTTTCAGGAGTTGCTGATGCTTCATCAGGCGGATTACGGCACGCTGCCCGTCCTCAACGATCCTGTTCCCGGGCTCGGACGGTTGAGCCCGGTTCCTGACAGGCGCGCTTGACGACGTCTGAATCAGGTGTGAGGAGAAGCTATGGATCTAGGTCTGACAGAAGAACAATCGCTCATCGTCGGCATGGTGCGGCGGTTTGTGCGCGATGAGATCGCTCCCCTGGAGCTGAACCTGGATCCGGATGCAGATGAGTTGGAACCCGACGATCGGATGCGGCTGGTCGAGATTACAAAGTCCATGGGGCTTTATGGTCTGGATATTCCACCAGAGTATGGCGGCCCGGAGATAGACCTGGTTACCCGCACGCTGGTCGCCATCGAGATGAGCCAGCATCGTGCGGGACTTTACGCGCCGTGTTATGGCGTGTTTGGCGGCGCGGGTCTGGCGCAGTTGTTCGAAGCAACCGATGATCAGAAAGAGCGGTACCTGTACCCGACGCTGCGCGGAGAAAAGCGCGGTTTCTTCGCGCTTACCGAGCCTTCGGGAGGTAGCGACCCGGCCCGGGCGATACAGACCAGGGCTGAGCGCGATGGCGACGACTGGCTCATTAACGGCAGCAAGATTTTTATCAGTGGCGCTGACAAGGCTGACTTCGGTCTGGTGTTCGCGCGTACGGACCCTGACAAAGGACGCAACGGCGTCACCTGTTTCATCGTCGACACCGACACGCCGGGCTTCCACGTGCGTCGTATCGTCCACACGCTGCGAGCGGCTCGCTACGCAACTGAGCTTGGGTTCGAAGACATGCGGGTGCCGCACACCAACATTCTGGGCGCGGTCAACAAAGGGTTTGCGATCGCCAATGATCGACTGACCCGTCAGCGTATTCCATATGCAGCCGGTTGCATTGGGGTTGCTGTTAAGGCCCATGAGATGGCGTTGGAATACGTACCGCAGCGAGAAACGTTCGGCGCCCCTTTGTCATCCCGTCAGGCCATTCAATGGATGCTTGTCGACAACGAGGTGGATATCAAGCAGGCCACCTGGCTTACGCTGGAAGCCGCCCACAAGGCGGATCTGGGCGAGCCGTTCCGCAAAGAAGCGGCAATGGCGAAGCTCGTTGCGACCGAAGCTGGATCACGCGTCGTGGATCGCTGCATGCAGATGTTCGGCGGATACGGGGTAACCAAGGACTTCCCGTTTGAGCGCTGGTATCGGGAAATGCGGATCCGGCGAATCGGCGAGGGTCCCAGCGAAGTTCAGCGTCACATCATCGCCCGGGACATTCTAGGGGCGTCGCTGCGCTGAGAATGGGGCTGCCGGAATCTGCCATTTCAAGGAACTGCAATGACGCAACTGCTATACACCGAGGCGGAGTTATACACAGAGCAGGAATATGCCCGTCCACATGAGGTGGACGGTCGACGTCTGCACGGCGGATTCGATGCGGACGGCCGTTATGTTTCGCCGTGATCAAAAGGTCGCGTCCGTGCGATCGAGGCCTGGATTGATGCACTGCGCGCCCGTGGGGGTGAGTTGTTCGACGCTGATTCCACGCTGCTTGCCGGCCCACGCATGCCGAGCATCGCGCAACAGTGCCTGCTGCTGCGCGAAGGCGTAGGCAGACCGTTCTGGAACGGCCTGACCATTACCGGAAAAATCGAAGGCCGCGGCCGGATCCTTGCCGAGATGGAATTTCCGGACCTGCAGGAGATCATCGTCGAAGACATCTCGGAGCTGGCACTGGGCCACCTGACTCAGGGCCTGCTGGTCGCTCACGGTATCGATGAAGGCGGTGAACCGGACAAGGGCATCGGAGGCCACGACGTGATGTGGTTTGTTGCTCGTGATATCGCTATGGGAGTTGGGGCTTATCCAGACGTCGAGCCTCCGCAAAGCATTGGCCGCCCGGAAGAAGGCAAACGCTGGATGCCGGAAATTGCCCCCCGCTATGAAGGGATGCTGAGCTTTCTGATGAACCTGTTGATGATCGAGTTTCGGGCCGAAATAGGTTTTGCGAACACTCAGGCGATTCTGCGTACCGACGATCTTTTTGCTGGCCGACGAGCGTAGGCGTAGGAGGCGGCCGAGATCATTGAGCGAATTCGCACGGACGAGGAGATACACGTCCGTTCTCTGCGATTGTATCTGGGCGAGCTCACGATTAAGACCATTGATGGAAACACCATTGGGGCTGCCGGAATTATCGACCGCTTCTGGCAGGGGTTGGTGGACTGGGCTACGGTGGAGCAACCACGCCTTGCCGCAGATAACCAGTACCAGGTGCTCAAGCCAGTGATACTCGAACACCAGAACGGCCAACGGATTCTCGTCGAGTTCGACGCGCTGACCGTCGATTCTGACGTATCCGGTCAGCGCTAGACATTAAGCCGTTTGATTCAGTTGCTGTAGCTCACACCCATTCCGGCGCGCACATCGTTGTTGACCCCGTATGGCGCAATGGGATAGCGCAGTCCGTTGCGCGACAGATGTTCCATGCCGCTGATGATTTTTGGCAGAAATGATGGCGGCAGGGCGATAAGCAACTCATCGTCCATCACCCCGCCATAGCGACGTTCTGCGAAGCAGGGAATCGAGAGGCTCGGCTCGCCCGTTGCCAGCGCTCTGCCCCAGGAGTCGGCACACGAGGATTCGCCCACGCAACCCCACTCGAGCTTCTTGTAGCCGGTCCACTGCAAACCATTGATAAACAGAATCATCTGCGCCGGTGTTGCGTAGATCAGGCAGATGTCGGGAGGGTCGAGACGGCCGCTCGCCAGTGGACTGACTGCCATCGCCTCGTATTTCCCGTAGGGAGCCACGTCCATGGCGTGCTGGTGGGCGCTGGCTTCTTCCAGGCTCTCATACCACACGCCCGCCATGCGATCGCCCGACAACCATTCGTCGCTTCGCGGATGCAGACCAATCACGGTGCTGCACTGCGCGCCGACGAGGTCTTCGGCGGTAATTCCTACGGTCCAGCCGTTGCGCGACGCCTGGCCCACGATCTGATCGGTGGTGTGGATGTCTGCTGGTCGTCGAATTCGTGGAACCGCCTCCATCTCGGCCTTGCTGGTAAAAAGCTTCATGCCGATCGGAGTCGTGCGCAGGCGTAACAGCCGATTCAGCGCGTCGACCAGCTCTTGCCAGTCGTACGTGCGTTGGTCTGTTGTAATTATCTCACTCATTGGTTGCAGCTCCATTTGATGCTCAATATTCGGTGCCTGTATCGCGCGCGATCAGATTCTGATCCGCTTGAACTGAGGCGGACGGCGCTCGATGAACGATCGCACTCCTTCGGTAAAATCCTCCTGCTTGATGCTTGTCGCCATCCATTCGTTGGTTTCGCGCATTGCGTCGCCCAACCCCATGTTCAAATGTCGGTACGCCTGGGACTTCATCACCCGCAGCGAGGTCGGAGAGGCGCTCGCTGCCAGTTGCTCGATAAAACGACTCGCGGCCGCCAGTGACTCACCCGGTTCGACCAGGCGTTCCGCGATCCCGAGACGCTCGGCTTCTGCGCCATCGAACTTGCGTGAACTCCATAGGATGTCCAGCGCCCTGCCAGTGCCAATCAGACGCGGCAGGATCCAGCTTACCTCATGCTCGGCGATCAGCCCGCGCTGTGAAAAAGAGGTGGTAAACTTGGCGTCGCGCTCCACAAAGCGCATGTCGGCGAGCATCGCGAACACGAATCCCAGACCAGCGCGCGCGCCGTTGATAGCGCCAAGCAACGGCTTGCGCACCGACAGCAGATAGGAATAGGTGGTCGTGAAATTATCGCCCATGGAAGAGTCGCCGACCTCGGCGGCCAGATCCGAAAGGTCTTCGCGCTCCTCGCGGGCGCCGGAAGATGTGTTGTCCAGGCTACCCATGTCCATTCCGGCACAGAACCCACGCCCAGCCCCGGTGAGCACGATGCCGACCACTCGTTCATCCTTTTCTGCCGCGGCGATGGCGTGACGGATCTCTGCCAGCATTCGCGTGGTAAATGCGTTGAGCTTGTCGGGTCGGTTCATGGTGATGATCGCGACCGGGTCTTGCAGCGCGTAAATAATGTCCTGGTACATCGGTGTATCTCCCCGTTTGCGATGATGTCCGTGGTTCGAATCTACAGCAACTGCACACGAGAGCAACGTTGGGCGGCCGTTGGTTTATGATTCGGGTTGAGTTAGAGGAATGGGTTGAGCGGTGAACCGTTCGCTGGCTGGTTTTCTGGTGTTCCTGCTGGTGCTGGTGATGGCAGGACTGGTGGGTACCTGGATCCTGGGTCCGAACCTGGTGGGCCTCGCCATTGACGAGGAACGCCGGGATGCGCCGTACTATCTGTTGAATTTTGTTGCCGGTGAAATCGCGCCGGAGCGTCAGGCGAGCTATCGATCCGACCTCGCGAAACTCGTGGTCGACGATGGCGGTCAGCTGCTGTGGCAGGCGCCTGCAATGCGGGTTGTCGAAGGCCGGGTGCAGGACGAATGGCAGCACGTCGCGCTGTTCGCGTTTCCGCGCGCTGGAGATGTCGTTGAGATGTTCACCAGCAGCACCTATCGGGCCATCGTTGATGCTCATTCCGGGGTGTCGTTCATGTTGCTGGGAACCAGCCATGCGCCGGATGCATTCGCAGGGGGTGGGGCGGTCGTACTCAGCCTGATGACCGTCGACCCTGATCGGGAAACCATTGACACAGCTGATCGGCGCCTGCCAGGTAATCTTGAACCTTACCGGGGCACGATAATCTGGGCGAGCGAGGTGGAAGACCTGGAGGACGAGTGGCCGTGGAATCGGGTGTTGATGTTGGCGTTCCCTACCCTGGAGTTGGCCGAGACCTGGCTGCGTGATCCAGACACGGTGACGGACAGGGCGCTTTCTGCAACCGCTGCCAGGCGGCGTGTGACCCTGGTACTGGAATCAGGAATTTAGGATGCCCGGCACGTCTCGGCTGGTCTCTCGTCTGGTTAGAGGTCGACCATGTGACTGCGGATCCAGAACAGGCCGACAATGCCCAGTACGAGAAACGGCCCGGGAGATAGATTCTGCAGGGTCTCCGACAATCTATCGTTGTTGTTAGTTTTGGCGGTAACCACGCTGATCAGGAAGGGTTCTTCGACTGGCGTGGATCTAACGGGCGACTCAAACCGCGTGGTTGTCAGGTTGGCGGGCGAATTCGGCGTGTCTGTGCCCGCATCGGACGCTTGCGTCCAAAGCAGTACCATCAGCAGAGTGGCCAGTGGAGCTAGAATTTTCACGTGTGTCGTTTGCCGCTTGTTCACACTCCAAAACAGTGTATGGCCGTCGGTGCCGTTGCGCTGCGAGCATTTTGTATCACTTGTAGGTGATTCGTCAGCGGGCCGAACCGGGTCCCCGGAAAGCGCAGCAACCTGGGCGCTGCCTCGCCAGCGGCAAGCCTGATTGACAGCGGCCGCGCGACTCTGATTGTATTGAATGTTCAACCGACGCATGCCGACTCGGAGAGAAGCCCATGCCAATGATCCTGAACGAAGAGCAGAAGATGCTCAAAGACAGCGCAAAAGACTTTTGCAGCAACAGCGCGCCGATCGCCCAGCTGCGTAAGCTGCGCGATGAAGAGGCTGCCGATGGCTTTGATCGTCCCACCTGGGAAGCGATGGTGGAGCTTGGCTGGGCGGGCATCCCCTGGCCCGAGGAGTACGGCGGCCTCGCGTTTGGATACAAAGGCCTGGGTGTCGTCACCGAGGAGACCGGCCGCACGCTCGCTGCCAGCCCGCTGTATGCGACGGTCTGGGTGGCGGGGACGGCAATCAACATCGGCGGTAGCGACGCGCAGAAAAGCGAGTTGTTGCCGAAAATATCGGCCGGGGAGTTGCTCCTGGCCCTGGTGTTGGAGGAATCGCATCGTCACGCCCCTTATGCGATCGCCATGACGGCCGTCCCGTCGGATGGTGGTTTCGTGCTCGATGGCGCCAAGACCTTTGTCCTGGACGGTCATGTCGCTGATACGCTGCTGGTGGCAGCGCGAACCTCTGGATCTGCCGGCGATCGAGCGGGCATCAGCCTGTTCCTGGTCGATGCGGACACCGACGGGGTCACCGTGGAGCGAGCCAGAATGGTAGATTCCCGGAACGCGGCGAATGTCGTGCTCAGCGGCGTGCAGGTCAGCGCAGATGCCTTGGTCGGCGAGTTGGACAAGGGTGCAGACGTGCTTGACCCCACTCTCGACATCGCGCGCATTGGATTGTGTGCCGAGATGCTCGGCAGCCTGCAGGAGTGCTTCGAGCGCACCGTCGAGTATCTCAAGGAGCGGGAGCAGTTTGGCGTGCCAATTGGTTCGTTCCAGGCGCTCAAGCATCGGGCCGCCGACATGTTCTGCGAAGTTGAGTTATCCAAGTCGTGCGTGCTCGAAGCGTTGACCGCGCTGGACGAGGACCGTGACGCCGACGAAGTCGCGAAACTCGCAAGCCTGACCAAAGCCAAGGTAGGCGAAACCTTTCATCTGGTGTCCCGGGAAGGGATCCAGATGCATGGCGGCATCGGTATGACCGACGAGTTTGATATCGGCTTTTTCATCAAGCGCGCGGCGGTCACCGAGCAGACATTCGGCGACGTCAACTTCCACCGAAACAGATACGGTGAGCTGGAGGGTTACTAGGACAAGGTCCCGAGGGTGGGTCACGGGTCTTGCGTCGCTCCTGCTTGGCGCGATGGCGCACGGGGCAGATTCTGTTCCGGGTAAGGTATTCGAAGACCTGAATCTCAGCGGCACGTGGGAGCCGGGAGAACCTGGAATCGCAGGGGTGCGGGTTTCCAACGGCGTGGATGTGGTGGTCACGGACGACACCGGCGACTACCGTCTTGGGGCACGCAACGAAGCCATCATTTTCCTGACAAAACCGCGTGGCTACGCGACGCCCGTCAATCAACATCAGATTCCCCAGTTCTACTACATACACCAGCCCGACGGCTCCCCGGAGGGATTGCGCTATCCGGGAATCGAACCGACCGGCGCACTGCCTGAGGCGATCAACTTTCCGCTGATCAGGCGTGAAGAGCCAAGTCGCTTCGAGGTCATCCTGTTTGCGGATACTCAACCGCAGACCGAAGTTGAACTGGATTTCATCAGAGACGACGTGATCGCGGAGCTGATTGGAACCAGCGCCAGTTTCGGCATGACCCTGGGCGACATCATGTTTGATGAGATGTCGTTGTTTCCGCGCTACAACGCGCTGGTCAGCAAGATAGGGATTCCCTGGTACAACGTGCCGGGCAACCACGAAATAAACCTGTTGTCGGCGGATGATCAGTACGCGCTGGAAACCTTCAAGCGCTATTTCGGTCCGCCCTACTACGCGTTCGAGTATGCAGATGCGCTGTTTGTCGTGCTCGACAACATTGAATACGGGGGCAATGGTGAGAGCGACCCCGGGGATGTGCGCGGCACCGGCGGCTACATCGCCAACTTCGGTAAAAGGCAGCTGGCCTGGTTGAAGGAAGAACTCAAGCACGTGCCTGAGGACAGGCTTGTTTTCCTGGCAATGCACGCACCCCTGGAGACGTATTTGAACGACGGACCCGGGGTGAATACGGCCGATCGTCGCGAGTTGTTCAAGCTCCTTGCCGGCAGGCCCAACCTGTATGCGGTCGCGGGACACACCCACACCACCGAGCATCGCTATTTCGGCGAGGACGATGGCTTTCGCGGGCCCGGCACGCTGCATCATCACGTGCTGGCTACGGTGTCCGGGTCCTGGTGGAGCGGCCCTTTCGACGCGCGCGGGATTCCTACCGCCGATCAACGCGATGGAACACCAAATGGCTACCACATCTTAGAGGTGCAGGGCACCGATATGTCGGTCAGGTACAAGGCCGCCGGCTACTCGGAAAACTATCAGATGCGCATCGTGTTCGATGTCGTTCATCACGGATTGCGTGTTGATGGCATGCGCGATTTCCGCTCGGGCGAGCTGTTCGATTCTCGCTTCGCCGAAGATCAGGTGCCCGCGGCAGAAATCCTGGTCAACCTGTTCGACGGTGGTCCCGAATCGGTGGTGGAGTTTCGCATCGAGGATGGTGACTTCCTGCCAATGCGGCGGGTATCGCGAGCCGATCCGTATATGCTGGAAGTATTTGCCCGCAATCCGGAAACCAAGAAGTCGTGGCTGCAGGCTACGCCGTCGTCACACATCTTCAGCGCCGACCTCCCAGATGACATCAGCGCCGGAACGCATACCATCAGCGTCAGAGCGCGAGATGAGTTTGGCCGAGAGCATCATGGTCACGCGGTGCTGGAAATCACCGGTGGTTAGCGCGGAATGCCGATGACATGGCCAACCTGGTCGGGCACGTTGAGTCCACGGTGCGACTCCATCAGCTGACCCAGGCGTGAGCAGATCTCATCCGGGAACGGGGCCGTCTTACGGCTGGCCATGTCAACATGTAATGCAAGCTGTT
>JAYGEV010000178.1:0-6687 GCA_046582225.1 Pseudomonadales bacterium | reverse complement strand
TTGAACATCGCGACGTCGTCGAAATAGATGATGCCGCAGTCGAATATGTAGAGTTTTGGCTGTGCAAACGCGGCGGTCGACACCAGAACGAGCAAACCGATCAGTATTTTCACTGGCAAATTCCTGCCCGCAAAAAGACCGCCGCGACGAGCCGATTCATCGAACATATCTCCCCCATCCACGGAACTCAGTGTACACCGATGCCCGGCGCTTTCCCGGACTACCCCGGAAATCAAAATAGTGCTTGATATCGAACACAACCGAATGAGAATCGGACGAACCAAAGCACCACCGGTGAGACACACGAATGATCATCGATCCTACCGACACTCAGGCACAGGCGCTGGGCGCCACGCCCCAGGAGACACCCGTCATCTTTCTCAACTGTCACAAGTACCACGAACTCGCGCGCTACGAAGACGACTATGACAATGCCGCCCTGCCGCCGGACGTCAGCGGCAGGCTACTGGAAATACGAGCGCTCATTTTCAACAGCGCCGCCGCTGAAGAGGTTGGACAGATTACCGAGACGTTGAAATGGGGAGAACCGGCGTATCTCACATCCCAAAGCAAATCCGGCAGCACCATTCGCATCGGGTGGAAGCCGTCAGACCCGGAGCGTTACGCAGTGTATTTCAATTGTCAGACCACCCTGGTCGACACCTTTCACACCCTGTTTCCGGAAATGAACTTCAACGGCAATCGTGCCATCGTGTTGGATGAATCCAACGACCTGCCCGTTGAAGGCCGTCAGGCAATGAGCTAGACCGGCCGTAACAAACAAATGGGGACAACATGGCCAATACTGAGATCGCAAATCTAGAGCAGGAAATTTTCGGCCTCACCGAGCAACTCAACAGACTGCGTGCGGAAAACCCGCGCGAAGAAGTTCGCAACTACAGCTTTGCGACGGCTAACGGCGAGACGTCCCTGGATGACCTGTTTGGCGACAAGGATTCGTTGATGGTGATCCACAACATGGGCCAGGGTTGCCGCTTTTGCACGTTGTGGGCCGACGGCTTCAATGGTTTCGTACCGCATCTCGAATCGGCGCTGGCGCTGGTACTCGTATCCAGGGATGCACCGGAACTGCAGCGTCAGTTCGCCAACTCGCGGGGCTGGCGGTTTCGCCTCGCCTCCCATGGCGGTGGTGACTACATCCAGGAACAATCGGTAGTGGAAGGCTCAGACAACGTGCCAAACGCGGTGGTCTATGAGCGCCAGGACGGCAATATCTATCGAAAAAACGCCTGCGTTTTCGGACCCGGCGACGTCTACTGCTCAATGTGGGGACTACTCGGCCTGGCCGCATTGGGCGAGGCGCAATGGACACCCCAGTTCAACTACTGGCGACGCCCGGAGCAACTCGACGACGGCGGCGCAAACCTGCTCGAGTAGCGAATGAACAGAATCGCGGTTTTCGTCGATGTACAGAACATCTACTACACGACCCGACAGGCTTACGGACGGCAGTTCAACTACCGCAGGCTCTGGGAATACGTCGCCGAGCAAGGAGAGATCGTTGCCGCAACTGCCTACGCAATCGACCGCGGTGACGATCGACAGCAGAAGTTTCAGAACGCACTCAGACACATCGGGTTCACGGTAAAGCTCAAACCCTACATTCAGCGTCGCGACGGTTCCGCCAAAGGCGACTGGGATGTCGGCATTGCCATTGATGTGCTGGAACAGGCACGCAACGTTGATACCGTCGTATTGCTGTCCGGAGACGGAGACTTCGATCTGCTGCTGCAGAAAATCAGACAAGCCTACGACGTTCGCGCTGAAGTCTATGGCGTGCCGTCACTCACCGCCAACTCGCTGATCGATTCCGCCAGCATTTATCATCGTATCGACGAAGATCTGTTGCTGTAACGCCCGCGCCAACGGCTATATCCGGTTCACGGCCTGTTCCGAAAGCGTCAACGAGCGGCCGATGCGGCCGCGCATTTCTTCCAGGTCGACGCCATCTGTGCTTTTCTTGCCTTCGCAGTACCGCGCGTAGACTCCGTGCACGATCGCAGCGCTCTTCCAGCGATTAAACCCCACATAGTAGTCAAGTTTCGACAGATCCCGCTGGGTGCGCTCAGCGTAACGTTCAGTGAGTTCCGTACGGGTCGGAAAACCGGGCGGTGCGGTGGCCGCCTCCGGCAGCACAGGCTCACCATCGGTGGGGTCCGGCCACTGGTTCAGCGCATAGGCCAGATCTGCGAGTGGGTCGCCCAGCGTGGAAATTTCCCAATCGACTACCGCGGCGACGGTACAGTCGGGCCCAACCAGACAGTTGTGCAAGCCGTAGTCACCATGCACTACCCGTGCAGGGCCCTGCTCTGGGATGTTGTCCAACAGGAACTGCTGCAACTCGTGTGCGCGCGGATCGTCGTAGTCGGCAGATTCGATAGAAGAAGTCCATGAGCGATACCAGGCCTTGAGCTGCCGACCCACGTAGTTTTCTTTCTTGCCCAGTTGCCCGAGCCCGACCTCGTCCGGATCGACATCGTGCAGCGCCGCAAGCACATCGATGAACGACATCGCCATTTTGCGGCGATGCTGTTCGGGCACCCACTGCCGCGTGTCGTCCGAATTGTAGAGCGGATGGCCGTCGATCAGACCCATCACATAGAACCACGCGCCGGTGACGTCCGGACTTTCGCAAAATCCAAGCGCCTCGGGCACCGGCACCGGCGTGGCGTTCAATGCAGATATCACCGCCCACTCGCGGCCCATGTCATGGGCCTTCGGCAGCAACTCGCCCCGTGGGGGACGCCGGATCACCGCCCGGCCCCCCTGGGGATCATCCAGCCGGTAGGTGAGGTTCGAATGTCCGCCTTCCAGCCGGGTCCATTTCAATGGCGGCCGCAAAGCCTCGATGTGGCTGTCGATCCACGTTTCGACCGCATCCACGCGGTAACCCTCAGGACCGGTGCTTTCATCGTGTTGCATGATTGTGTTCCCCTGCGCCGAATCGAGGTAAGTTACTACCTTGCCCGGGTATTGCTCCATTGTCAGCCGGAAAGTCAGCCGGAAAAAAACGCCAGCAAACCGGGCGTTGATTGAACCGCCTCGGAGGAGAGCTTCAGCAATGCCATACGTCGAAAACAGAACGATTCACGACGCGGACTCCCATGTGATGGAACTCCCCGGGACCATCAATCGCTACCTGGAAAGCAAATACCGCCGCTCGTTCGAAGACGAGGTGACACCAAGTCCGGCCCAGAACCGCTGGGCACAAGAGGCGCGAGACCTGCAGGATGATCCTGCGTTCCGCGCGGGAGACGACCAGAACATACTGCTTCGCAAGAACTATCACGCGCTGGGGTCGTTTCGAAAAGAAGACCGACCGCATGCCCTCGACCTGCTGGGATTCACCTCACAACTGGTTTTTACCACCACGGCGCTGAGCAACTACGGTCTGGAACATAGTGATGAGCCGGAACTGGCGATCGCTGTTGCTCGCGCGCACAACCGCATGATGGCTGACTTCTGCGCCGTGGACGAACGCCTGCTGGCGACCGGCTACGTACCGCTGGTGGATATCGGTCGGGCCCCGTTGATCGCCAGCGAAGCCATTGAGATGGGCTGCAAGGCGTTGATCATTCCGTCGCGCTGCCCCGCCAGCCACTCTCCCAGCCACACCGGGTTCGACGCTATGTGGGCGCTGGTCCAGGAAGCAGGCCTACCGATCCTGTTTCACGTCGGCGGCGAGGAGAAGATGAATCCCGCCTATCTGGAAAACGGGCAACCGCCGGTCAAAGATTTTCACGGTGGGGATGAGAACTTCACTTCTGTGAGCTTCATGCCGATACCGCTGTCGGTGTGGCAGACCATGGCAGTGCTGATTATCGATGGCGTTTGCGATCGATTTCCCAACCTCAAGTTTGCCGCCATTGAGCTCGGAGCATCGTGGGTCCCCAGCTGGCTGCAGTTCATGGACGCCGGCTACGGTGCATTCCGCAAAGGCGAACAAAGGCTACAGAAGTTATCGGCGAAGCCAAGCGACATCGCCAAACGGCAGTTCAGGGCAACCCCTTACCCACATGAAAATACATCCTGGATCATTGACAACAGCAGCGAGGACATGTGCCTGTTCTCGTCCGACTTTCCGCATGTAGAAGGCGGCCGGAATCCGTTGAAGCGATTCACCGATGCCCTCGACGGGACCGGCGTGGCAACCCAGCGAAAGTTCTACCGCGACAACTTCATCGATTTGATGGGTACCGGATTGGATCGATCGCTTCACGATCATCCGGGATCGACGCGCTAGGCACGCCCAACACGAACCGAGGTTCAGCGGGTAGTCAGGGTTCCAGTGAACACCGGAGATTCTGAGGCTTCAGCAGGACGCGGAGTCGCCGCGGCTGCAGAGTCCGTTCGCGAACCCTGGGCGCGTAACCCATTCACATCCAGCTGCAGCGCGCGAACCGAATCACCAAGGCCGTTGAGCCTTCGCTCTATCACCCAAAGCCAAAGCAGCAGTGCAATGATGATGGTTTCAATCATGACGACAGTATTTTCTCGAAGATCAACCCGGAAATGTGAGGCATGCTGCACATTTCTAGTGCCCGAGCTGTGCCAGCAGCGCATCTTCGGCCGAATAATCGAACTCATATTGATCGCGACCTTCGCGATTCCACCATTCATAGGCGTCTCGATAGCCATCTTCGATCCCGAACCGCGGTGACCAGTCAATGTCGTTCAGGGCCTTGTCAATACAGAGCATCGCGGATCCGGTAAGCGCTTCACCCCAATGTACCAGCGGTGGCTGCGCTCTGCGCGCAAGCTCCATCGGTACCTCGACGATCCGCGGTTTGACGCCCATGGCACGCGCGACGAGGTTTACCACACCAACCACGCTTGCCACCTGCGCTCCCGAAACGTTATACGCCTCTCCGCGAACACGCTCATTGCCAACCAGCGAAGCCATCAGGCGAGCAACGTCATTGATGTGCACGAGTTGCAACACCGCATAACCCTCACCGGGAATCAGTATGGGCCGTCCCGCTTCCAGGCGGGCGAAGAACGCGGGATCCCTCGTAGGCTGAGGACTGCGAGGCCCCATCGTATGTCCCACACGCAGGCACGTCGCCGGAAAACCGTCACGCTGGAATTCACCGAGCAGATAGTCTTCGCATCGAACCTTGTTCACACCGTAGGTCTTACGCCGATCATCGTCGTCCGCTGCGTGGCGTCGAAAGTGTTCGTGGACCGGCTGCGCGAAGCTGCGCCTATACACGGCCATGGAACTGGTAAAGACGTAGTGCTGAACGCGGCCGCGAAACAGTTCGACCATGGGCTCAACATCGCCCAGGGTGAACGCTGTGTTATCAAAAACCACATCAAAGGCGTCGCGGTAATCCGCAAGCGCTGCCGCGAGCGCTCCAGGTATGCGGCGATCGGCGTGGATCCGCTGGGCGCCTTCAGGTAAGGGCGCCTCGTGGCTGTTGATCACAGTCACATCATGGCCACGTCGCGCCAATTCAAATACCAGGTCTCTACCGATATAACGGTTGCCGCCGGTGACCAGCACTTTCATTCGCGTTGCCTCGCAGGTGACGATCGAAAAACCATGGTAGAACCGATTGGCATGGTAACGCATGGTAGTTGCGCCCAGCCCCAGCTGTTAGGCTGATTCGAAATCATCGATCGTTTCGGAGTTGCCATGTACATCCTACACGGCGCAGCCACGTCGCCTTTCGTGCGCAAGACATGGATATTCATGAAGGAGAAGGGCCTCGAATTCGAGCATCGACAACTCGATCCGTTGGATAAATCGGCTCGATTTCTCAGCATGAATCCAGCTGGCCGCATTCCCATCCTGGAGGAGGCCGACGGCAACTTCATTGCCGATTCTTCGGTGATCTGCGACTACCTTGAGCGCATCCATCCAGAGCCAGCCCTGTATCCGGCAACGCCACGCGACAGAGCGCGGGCGATGTGGTTCGAAGAATACGCCGACACCGCGCTCACCCAGGTTTGTGCACGTATTTTCTGGATGTACATCATCATTCCCATTCGCACAGGCGCGCCGACGAATCAGGCCGAAGTCGACGCGTTCCGCACCGAGCAGTTTCCGGCTGCGTTCGACTACCTGGAGCAAATGGCGCCGGAACAGGCAGGCCTGATTGACGGAACCTTCGGCATCACCGACATCTCCCTGGCCGCACCGGTACGGCTGCTCGACCTCGCTGGCGCACCGCTGGACGCCGAACGCTGGCCGCGTTTCGAGGCCTACTACCGGCGCACCATCGAGCGTTCCTCGGCTCAGTCGATCTATGAAGAAGAGCTCTATGCCACTGAAGTGTTCCGCACCACCGGAGACGCGCCCGCGTATCAATGAGCGGATTTTGAAAAAGGGCAACCCGGCGAACAACAACGCAGGTGCGATTGTACTGGCGTTGCTGTTGATCCTGGCCCGGACCACGCAAGCTGAAGACTCGCCGGGGGCGGATGAGCCCGCCGCGCTGCAACACCGCCTGGAGACCGCACTGGCGGCCAAAGGTCCCGGCTACCAACCACGCACCGAACATCTCCACGCCGACGGGTCGCCGTTATATACCAACCGGCTGATCCTGGAGGAATCTCCGTACCTGCTACAGCACGCTCACAACCCGGTGGACTGGTATGCGTGGGGAGACGAGGCTTTCGCAACGGCACGCGCGCAAAACAAACCCATTTTTTTGTCCATTG
>JAYGEV010000056.1:0-4813 GCA_046582225.1 Pseudomonadales bacterium | reverse complement strand
ACATTACCTCTGACGCCAACGCGACGATCAACCTGTTCAAAGATAACAAGGTGGCATACACGGGTCTGCTGGCAGAGAACCTGGATAACGCGATGGAGCAGCGCTGGCACATAAAACGCTTCATGGACGGGTCGGTGTTCTTCATCGAATTCAATCATCGCGAAGGGCGGCTGACCCGCAACAAGAATCTTCGCAAAGCCATGCAGTACGCGGTCGACCCTGCCGAACTCGTCTACAAAGTGACCAAACTGCCAGGCTACCTGCCGGGCGAGTCGTTGTTCCCCGTATGGCTGCGAGGGGTAAACGACTACTTTCGTCAGGAATACCCGGCACCCAAGAGCACTCTGGACGTCGCCCGAGCGCGAGCTTACCTGGAGAAGGCCAAACAGGAACTGGGAGTCACTGAGATTCCGCCAATGGTCGTTCTCACCGGCGACAACCCACTTTCCAATACCCAGTCCGAATACTTTCAGCAGGTGTTCAAGAAACATCTCGGATTGGAGATCAAGATCGACAAACAGATCTTCAAGCAACGGCTGGCGAAGATGACCTCGGGTGATTTCGACCTGGTGATGGCCGGATGGGGCCCGGACTACGACGACCCGCTGACCTTCGGCGACCTGTTCGCGTCCTGGAACCTGAACAACCGCGGCCGCTACAGCGACGCGGAGCTGGACCGCCAGGTCAGCATTGCCCAGGAAGCCCTGGAGCCACGCACCCGGATGCAGGCCTTCGCCGCGATCCAGGAGATTCTGCACGAAGATGCGGTGATTCTGATCAACTACGAACGCGGCACGACCTACGTAACCAATCCGGCCCTCGGGGGTATCGTACGGCGAGCGGTGGGTCCGGACCCGGACTTCACCAACGCATTCGTCGTGGACGGCCCTGCGTCAGGCGTGGACGGCTAGTCGTGGACGGCTGAACCTATACAGATGCTGAAATACTCGTTGAAGCGGCTGCTGCAGGGCATTATCACGGTGTGGTTCATCGCCAGCGCCACGTTCATCGCGATGCACAGCGTGCCGGGCGACCCGCTCGCCAATGAAAAAGCCGTCACCGCAGAGATCCGCGCAAACCTCGAAGCCAAGTACGGGCTCGACAAACCGATTCTGGAGCAATACCTGATCTACATGGGCAATCTCGTGCAGGGCGACTTCGGCATCTCATTCACCCAGCAGAACCGCGAAGTCAACGACATCATCCGCGAGCACTTTCCGGTGTCTGCCACACTCGGCATTCTGGCCGTGGTGTTCGCCGGGCTCGGCGGTGTGTTGTGGGGCGCGCTGACCGCCCTGTATCGCAACCGTCTGCCGGATGTGGTGATCATGTTCCTGGTGATCCTGGGCATCTCGGTGCCGAGTTTCGTGATCGCCGCGGTCGCTCAGCTGAGCCTGGTCAACATCAATGACGGGCTGGGGTTTTCGCTGTTGCCGGTGGCGGGCTGGGGAACCATTGGTCACATGCTGGTGCCCTCGCTGGTTCTCGGGCTCGGTACCATGGCCTACCTGACCCGGCTCATGCGCTCCTCCATGCTGGAGATCGTCCACTCTGACTTCGTCCGCACGGCCAGATCCAAGGGCCTGCCGCCAACCCGCATCTTCACCAACCATCAGCTGCGCAATGCCATTCTGCCAGTCGTCACGGTGCTGGGGCCGTCAATTGCTGCGATTACCACCGGCGGGTTCGTGGTGGAACTGGTATTTGCGATCCCCGGCCTCGGCCGCTATTTCGTGCAGGCGGTGCAGCAGCTCGACTACACGGTGATCATGGGCACCACCGTTTTCTACGGATCGTTTCTGGTGTTCATGGTGATCATGGTCGCTCTGTTATATGGCCTCATCGATCCGCGGGTGCGGTTGGAATAGGCGATGGCGGAAACCACACTCACAGCTCAGGACTTTCAGCCGATCCAGGTGGCACGCGAAACTCAAGCCATCTCACGACCTTCGCTGTCGTACTGGCAGGACGCCTGGCTCCGCTTGAAGGCAAATCGACGGGCGCTGATCTCGTTGTACATCGTTGCGGGTCTATTGATATTTACTCTGGCGGGGCCGTTCCTGTGGGCGGTGGATCCCGCCGCCCAGGATGTCGACCAGATCAGCCAGCCCCCGGGCGCCGACCGCCGCGCGACACTGGTGGAACCCTACGCTGCCTGGGATGGGTCATCAGTATCGCCCGTGGCCAACTCCGGCCTGAGGCTGGCCCAGTCCGGCACAACCCAGGCGGTGCGCCTGCTGTGGGACAGAACTCCAGGTTCCGCCGGTTATCTAATTTACCGCAACATTTTCCCCATCGGGCCGGAGAATGCGCTGGGCCTCCCGCTAGGCGAAAACTTGCCGGATCAGACGCGTTTCGAAGACCTGCTGGCGCTGCAGCCGACGACCTACTTCTATACCGTGGTAGCCATCGATACGTCGGATGGCGTCATCGACCAACAGACGCTCGAGGTCGTTGTGTCCCGGGTAATCACGTTATCTGAAGCCAGAACACGCAATCTTCGCGGCGCGCGGACAGATCTTGAACTCGGCGATACGGTACAACTTACGCTGCATCCGCTTGGCACCGACTACCTCGGTCGCGACCTGCTTGCCCGACTGATGGACGGCGCCCGTGTATCATTGTTCATCGGCATCTGCGCACCATTTCTGTTCGTGGTGTTCGGGGTGTTCTACGGCAGCGTCGCCGGGTTCTTAAGCGGCCGTTACGACCAGATGCTGATGCGCTTCGCCGACTTCGTCATCGCGCTTCCGTTCCTGCTGTTCATGATTCTGTTCAAGATCGGATTTGGCATTGGTCCCGGTGAGAGCGGGATCATGCCGATGCTGCTGGCCATGGTGCTGTTGTCGTGGCCCGGAACCGCACGTCTGGTGCGCGGGCAGATCCTGCAGATTCGTGAGGAAGGCTACATCAGCGCTGCGCGCGTACTGGGCGCCAAAACCAACTATCTGGTGATGAGACACATGATCCCCAATACCGTTGGCGTCATTCTCGTCACACTCACCTTCGCGGTGCCCAGCGCTATCTTCACCGAAGCGTTCCTGTCCTTCATCGGCATGGGTGTCGCACCACCGACCCCGTCATGGGGCAGCATGTGCAACGAAGGCATCCGCACCATGCTCACGACTCCTCACGAACTTATATTCCCGGCGTTGTTCATCAGCGTGACAGTGCTGGCTTTTAACCTACTCGGCGACGGCCTGCGCGATGCCCTGGATGCACGAATGCGGGCGACCGAATGACCCCAGCCGATCCCAACCCCGTAGGAGGCGACGCCGTCGACGAATCCTCGCGGACGGATTTCGTGAAGAATTCGCGGACGGAGTCCGCTCCTACCTTGCTCCAGGTTGAGGATCTCCGCGTCGAGTTCGACACCTACGGCGGCACCGTACAGGCGGTACGAGGCGTAAGCTTCAGCGTGGATTCCGGCGAGACACTCGCCATCGTCGGTGAATCCGGGTGCGGCAAATCGGTGACCGTACAGAGCATCATGGGGTTGATTCCGATGCCGCCAGGACGCATCACCAGCGGCACGGCGAAACTGCGCGGTGTCGATATCATCGGACGCAAGCTGATCGACGGTGAAGACATCCGCGGCGGCCAGGTCGGCATGATCTTTCAGGACCCGATGTCGTCGCTGAACCCGACGATGAACATTGGCTCTCAGATCGCTGAAACGCTGGAGGTGCATCGGGGCTACAGCAAAAAACAGGCCTTCCAACGGGCCATCGAGCTGCTGGACATGACCCGCATCCCCGAAGCGGCCAAACGCGCCAGGCAATACCCGTTCGAATTCTCTGGTGGCATGCTGCAGCGCTCGATGATTGCGATGGCCATCGCCTGTGAGCCGGCGATTCTCATCGCCGACGAGCCTACCACTGCCCTGGACGTCACCATTCAGGCGCAGGTTCTCGATCTGATGAGTGAACTGCAGCGGGAAACCGGTATGGCGATCATCCTGATCACCCACGATCTGGGCGTGGTCGCACGAATGGCCGACCAGGTGGCAGTGATGTACGCCGGGCAGATTGCCGAAAAAGGATCGGTGGATGACATCTTCTATCGTTCGGCGCATCCCTATACCCTGGGCTTGCGCGCTGCAATGCCCAACAACGACCCGACCCGCGCCCACGAACTCAACCCCATCGACGGAAGCCCGCCGGACCTGTTCGATCCTCCGACCGGCTGCGCTTATGCCGCGCGCTGTCCACATGCCATGCAGGTCTGCGGCAACTCGGATCCGGAACCCTACTTCATGGCAAAGCAGCACTTTGCACGCTGCTGGCAACACCATGACTCTGCGCTCTCCCGGGTGGACGGACTCTACTACCGTGAGGCCAGCGCATGACGACCGGACCGGTAGTTCTGGAGACAGCTGGCCTCACCAAGCATTTCCACATGGGTCGAGGTCAGGACGTACACGCGCTGGATGGCGTCAGCCTGACTATTCACGAGCAGGAAATTGTCGGCCTGGTCGGCGAAAGTGGTTCCGGTAAGTCTACCTACGGCAAAACGGTGGTGGGCCTGCACGACAAGACCCGCGGTACGGTCAGCTATCGTGGCGAGCAGTTGCCGCAACAATATAAACCCGCGGACTTTCAAAAGTACGCAAAGAACATGCAGATGATTTTCCAGGACCCTTACTCGTCGTTAAACCCGCGCATGACCGTGGGTGAGATCATCGGTGAGGGCCTGCGCTTGCACAGCAATCTGCGATCTCGCCAGGTACACGACCAGGTTGCACAGTGGCTCACTCGGGTTGGACTGGAGCCTGATCATATGTCGCGCTATCCGCACGAGTTTTCCGGCGGCC
>JAYGEV010000003.1:0-4331 GCA_046582225.1 Pseudomonadales bacterium | reverse complement strand
ATATCAGTTCGCTCGACGTGGCGAATGGCACCGCAGCCTGGACATGATCGACCTCCAATTGGCGGTGGAAACAGATAACCCGCACCTCTTGATAGAACGAGGCGAAATGTGGTGGCGCCTTGGCTCGATTGGATCCGCGCGTGAATCGTTGCGGCACGCAATCTCTTCTGCTCAAGGGCGCGATGAAGAGGTCGTCAGGCTGGCGGAGCATTGGTTGGACAAGCTTGGTACCGATGAGGGTACGGTTCACTAGATCCCTATCCAACTCCCCCCGGCTGGATCAAAACATGTCCGGGTACGGGTTTTCGAGCTCAAGATTCACCGGAATATCAAACCCGGGAATCTCGATCTGCTTGCGACTGATCTTCAGGTCCTCCCGGTGGAGAACGCCCTGTCCAAACTGATAGATCGGTTTCACCTCGCCACGATCCATGGCCTCATCGTAGCTCAGCGCCTCGTGTTCGACGGCTTCGTTGCGGGCCCGATACGCCGTCGTAGCCTTTGTGCCCCAGCGTTTGTTCAGCATCTCACGGGTTCGGGCCGGTGACACGAAGAATCCCGTCGCATTGTTGCCGCCGAAACCTTTCGAATTTACAAACGCGCCGTCTATGTTTTCGACGCCGATTTCGAGGTGGTCTATCGGCAGTCGGAGGTGGCTGTCGTGAACATCGTCGGCAATGTGGTCGATGGTGGCAATCCCCGGCATCCATCCGTGTTCCCACATTCCCAGTGCCACGGCAAGCTGGTCGCCTCCGGCCGGAGCCATCGAATGTCCGACATACGCCTTGACCGCGCCCACCGGCCAGCGCTGGATCCCATAAACTTTTGCGAGTTCGTTGAGAACCTGGGATTCGGTGACACGGTTCTGGGGTGTTCCGGTTCCGTGGGCCAACATGTGCGTGCGTTGGCGAAGGGCCTTTTCGCCGAGCATTGCTCGGGCGACGCTCATCGCCTTGGCGACGGTTACATAGTTGCCGATTCCCGGCCCCGGTATGGATTTCTTGTAACCATCGGCGCTGACGTAGACGCCGCCGACGCATCCCAGAACGCGGGCGCCCAATTCCATAGCGAGCTCGTCATCCATGAGCACGGCGAAAACGCTTGCTTCTGCAACTGTAAAACCACAGTTGTCTGAAAACGGCCTGCACGCTCGGCGATAATCGGGCTCACCTTCGCGGCCGTCCAGGGCCATCAGCGCTTCGTCCTCGGCCCGCGCACCCATCACACGATAGGCGTCGATCACCTCAGGAACGACCGGGGCTTCGGCGTTGCCCACCACAACCACACGCTTACGCCCGGACCGAATCTCGTCGGATCCATGCTTGACGTTGTACAGAAACGTCGCACAGGCGCCGATGATTCCGGCGGTGTCTCCGACAGATCCCATCACGTACGCGTTAATGAAATCGCCGGGCATTTCGCACAGACCCAGGGCGACATTTTTTGATGTCGGGCGCTTGCCGAGCAATGGGTTTTGCATCATGCCACCAAAACCTTCGTTGTCTAGCTGGCCCATGGCGCTGCCGGAGTACACGGCGAACTGATCTGGCGCAACCCGCCGTTTTAGTTCATCCAGGCTGATGCCAGTGGAGCGCAGTGCATCGGATGCACCAAAAATCGTGAGCTGCAATCCACGGGGATGGTTTCGCGATTGGTACAGTGCGCCGGGATCGAATCCGGTGGGTACCTGCCCGGCGCTACCGACGCGGGAAACCTGAGTGTCCGGCAACAGCACATCGATTTTGTTCGCAACCCTGACCTGCACCTGTCGAGAATTTAACGCGGTGACCTGCCAGTCGGGTGGGATATTCGCGGGAAGCTGACGCTTGGATATCAGAAACTGAATGGGCTGATCGTCTGGGTGGGCGAGTTTGGCCGCTCTCTGAACCGGGACGTTGTCTGGATCGAAGAGCTCGATTTTTCGAATGAGGGTGTGTGCATCGATGTAGGCGCGCGTGTCCTCAGAATCCGCGTCCTCAGCGATGTTCATCAGGCTTGCAAGGCTACGGTAGGTGCGTGCCTGGTCGTCGTTTCCGAGCGCCTCGATGACCAGGCGCCGATAGGCGTGATGGAACGAGATCCGCCCTGCCGGGTTGATGCCGCCAAAACCTGCAATGACGGGAAGCCTGGTCAATCGTCAACTCCATCCTGTGCAAAACTACTGTGCAAATTTCTTTGCAAAACTTCTGTGTAAAAAAAGAGGCATCAAAGTGCACCGAGGCACGCCATACCCATGCTGACGCGCGTCGAGATTGTAGGGTCAGGACTGGTGTATTGCTATCCTCTTGGGAAAGCGTCGCGCCGGCAGTTGGCCTAGGCGCGCTCCAGTGCGATAGCGGTCGCTTCGCCCCCGCCGATGCATAGCGCCGCGATTCCGCGCTTTTTGTTCAGCCGTTTGAGTGCGTGGGCGAGGGTCACGATCAGGCGGCTGCCAGTTGAGCCTATCGGATGACCTTGAGCACACGCACCGCCATAGATATTTACCCGCTCCGGGTCCAGACCGAGCGCCCGGGTGGCGAGCATGGTCACCATCGCGAATGCTTCATTAATCTCAAACAGATCGACGTCTTCAATTTTCCAGTCGATGCGATCCAGGAGCTTCTCGATGGCGCCCGCCGGCGCGATCGTGAATTCGCTTGGATGCCGCGAATGGGTCGCGTGGCCAACGCATCTTGCGAGCGGTTCTGCCCCATCCAGCGAGGACTCGTCGCTAATCAGCAGTGCAGAGGCACCGTCGGAAATGGAACTGGAATTGGCGGCCGTAATCGTGCCGTCCGCCTTGAAAGCCGGCCGCAGCCGAGGAATTTTTTCGATCCTGGCGCGCCCGGGTTGTTCATCGTCTGTGAACGATCCATCACCCAGAATCATCGGCTTGATCTCAGCTTGCAGACTTCCCGTGGCGATGGCTTTGCGCGCACGATTGACCGATTCGATCGCGAATGCGTCCATGGCCTCGCGGGTGAGTTGATGATCATCCGCAGTGGTTTGGGCGAACGATCCCATCGCACCCGAGGTCTCGGCATCCTCAAGGCCATCGAAAAACATCGAATCCTTGAGTTCTGAATGTCCCATGCGCATCCCGGCGCGTGCTTTTTGCAACAGATACGGTGCGTTGCTCATGCTCTCCATACCGCCGGCGATCACCCGCGTTGCGCTGCCAGCGCGAATGAGGTCCACGGCAAGCATCGTGGCCTTCATGCCGGACCCGCACACTTTGTTCACCGTTGTGGCACCAGAACTATCCGGCAATCCTGCCAGACGCATGGCCTGACGTGCGGGAGCTTGTTTGAGACCGGCGCTTATCACGTTGCCCATGATCACCTCGTCCACCGGATCGCGATCGCTGACATCGAGCGCACCGATCGCATGAGCCCCGAGTTCAGGGGCGGTCACGCTTGCCAGCGCTCCCTGGAAGCTGCCGATCGGCGTGCGCGCTGCCGTGAGAATGAATACGTTGCGGGTCATCGTTGGTCTTTCCTGAAGTCAAGGTGGAGGATTTTACCCGGGCTCGACCGGGATTCCAGCAGGTTCGGGGAGGTGCTGTGGTCAGCGTTCCAGAAAACGCGGGATGAGTTCGACGAAGTTGCAGGGTTTGAAGTTGATATTGAGCTGGTGATGCAAAATCTGCTCCCAGCCTGTGCGCACCGCATTGCTGGATCCAGGCAGCGCGAAGATCAGCGTGGCGTTAGCGATGCCGCCAACAGCGCGCGATTGAATGGTCGACGCGCCGATCTCGCAGAACGATATCTGTCGGAACAGTTCACCAAACCCGCCGATGGTCTTGTCGAACAGCGGCTCCAGCGCCTCGGGCGTGCTGTCACGTCCGGTAAACCCGGTGCCGCCGGTGGTGAGCACCACCGAGACGCCTGGATCTGCGATCCAACGCGAAACCACCGCGCGAACCTGGTAAATATCGTCGGTCACGAGCGATCGTTCGGCCAGCTTGTGACCATCGGCGGTAATAAATTCGGCGAGCAGCGCACCGGACTTGTCATCAGCCAGCGTGCGGCTGTCGGATATGGTGAGGACGGCACAGTTCAATGATGTCATGTCCGGCATCCTGTGTTGTTACAACTCCGTATCAAGCTGAAAACCTTGGAAATATTCAACGAAATCTGCCACTTAGTGCTTGCCGATTGCTTCTGATAGGCCAAGTGGCTAGAGTACCGGCCAATTCTACACTGAGTTGTCTGGCCGTTGGATAAACAGCTCCTCGAGGGAGATCGGCTTTACCTGATTGCGGAAAGTCTCGCGCAGGATTTTTCCCTCTTCCCCAGCACTGAAAGCGAAGAATTGCTGCCTGGGCTGATGGCTGAAAGCGCCATACTACG
>JAYGEV010000187.1:0-4849 GCA_046582225.1 Pseudomonadales bacterium | reverse complement strand
GGTTACGACTTCGCGCACCTCATCCACCGTACCGATGATGCTTGGCTGCGCTAGATCGGAGTTGCGCATCTGCTCGAGGAAAGCGTTGTCGTCGCTCATGAACA
Organism: Pseudomonadales bacterium; assembly: GCA_046582225.1. Taxonomy (GTDB): domain Bacteria; phylum Pseudomonadota; class Gammaproteobacteria; order Pseudomonadales; family Azotimanducaceae; genus JAYGEV01. The sequence goes on along the minus strand of JAYGEV010000187.1, from coordinate 4,745 downwards.
ACAACGCAACCGCGGTCCGTTTGATTTCTTTCGGGTCGCGGCCGATGTCGGCGCAGTGGCGATCGAGGATCTCCATTTTGCTGCGCAGGATTGAGACGTCTCCCCAAACGTTCCACTCATTTGCATGCTTTGCCGTGATCTTCAGCGTGACCTTCTCGCCGCCACCCCCGATCAGCAGCGGTAATGGACGTTGTACGGGCTTGGGTTCAAGGCTGGCATTTTCCAGCTGATAGAAACGACCATCGAATGTGGTGGAAGTTTGCGTATACAGGCTCTTGATCACGGTGCAGGCTTCGTCCAGCCGTTGCAGGCGCTCGCTGAGCGTGTAGAACGGAATTCCATACTGGCGGTGTTCGTTCTCCTGCCAGCCGCTGCCCAACCCGAGAACCGCGCGCCCGTTGGTGATGTGGTCCAGGGTGGATACCATTTTCGCCAGTACCGCTGGGTGTCGGTAGGTGTTGCCGCTGACCAGGGTACCCACGCGTAGACGTGGCACGACCGCGCCTATGGCCGTCAGGGTGCTCCACGCCTCGGGCCATGGAGTGCTGGTGTCGGGCGCGTTGGGCATGAAGTGGTCGGCGTACCAGAACCCATCCCAACCGGTGCGCTCGACGTGTTGAGCCAGCGCCAGCACGTCGGCGTAGGTCTGGGCGGGGTTTGGCCAGAAACTGAATCGCATGAGAGACCCTTATTCGCGTTGTTTGGAGGGCGTAGTCCAGAGATGTTCGCTTATGTGTTCTGCTATGGCAAACTCGGCGATGGGAGGTTAAGAATAGTATGCCGAGCCTCAGCACCGACAGGCTGATCCTGCGTCCCATTGCGAGTTCGGATCTGGCTGCACTGCATGAGTTCTGGAACGAACCGGATGTGCGCCGGTATCTGTGGGATGACCATATGATCTCACGAGAGGCGGTCGTGGAAATCATCGCGGCCAGCGAGCATTGCTTCGCCGAACTCGGCTCTGGGTTCTTCGCCATCGAGGTTGCCACCAATCCGGGTCTGCTGGTGGGGTTCTGCGGCCACCGGCGCTTTTCGGAAGGCGATCAAATCGAACTGCTCTACGGGATATTGCCGGATTTCTGGGGCGAGGGCTATGTGACCGAAGCGGCTGTCGCTGTGCTGCGCTTTGGATTCGAACGCTGCGGCATGGGTCGTGTGATCGCGGCCGCCGATACGCCGAATCAGCGTTCGGTGCGGGTATTGCAGCGACTGGGAATGGTGTTCGAAGAGCGCCGGGAATTTCATGGGCTGGACACCGTTTTCTACTCGATCAACCAACAAGAGTTTACCTCCGCCCGGTGAATGTCGCGTTGATGCGGATCGAATTTCATCTCAGTGGTTGCCGTTCACTGAAAGACAAGCGCCAGCGCCTGAGGGGCATTAGGGATCGATTTGGCGGCACGCCCAATGTCGCAGTCTGCGAAAGTGGGTATCCGGACTCGCTGCAGCGCGCTCAGTGGTCGTTCGTGGCGGCTTCGAGCAGTGCGGATGTGGTGGAACAAACCCTTGGCGAGATCGAACGCAACCTCCAACTGAGCGTGGACGCGGAGGTTGTAGAGGTCTGGCGTGAGTGGCTGGTGTAGCATTGAGCCATGGCATCGTTATTGGTTGTTATCGCAGTCTGCTTGGTTGTGCTGGTCTGGGTCCGCGGCGCCCGGCGCAATCGCGAGCGTTGGCTCCAGCGACTGGATCTTCCCGGGATATGGCGTTGTGATAACGAGCACGGAAGCCTGGAACTCAGCGGTGAACTGCAGTCGGGTACGTACCGATTCCGCGAGCCCGATGCGGATGAGCAGGGCACCTGGGTGCTGGAGGGCCGTATGCTGATCCTTACTTCCAGACTCGACGAGTCGCCGCGGCCATATGAGCTGCGCTTCTTCGACAGTGGAAAGATCGGGCTGGATGGCCCCGGCCGCGCGCGCCGGGTATATGTGAAGGAACCAAACAACGTCGTGCCGCTGCGGCGGCGGTCGTAGACGGTCTCAGCCTTGCTTTGTGGTATCTCGCCGATCGGGAATGTCGGGGTGGCGGCGTGGGCCAACGTCATCGGCCACGCGCTCGGCGTTGCGGCGGTCTTGTGCGCTTTCACGCCTGTCCTTGGCGCCTTTGCGGCGATTTTTGTCGGGATCTTCGACCATGGCTGGAGAGAATTCCGCCCTTCGGCATGGGTACGCAACGGACGCCAATATTACCATTAATTGCTTCGGCGCTCATGGTCTCGGGCCTGCGTAGAGCCGGATATCGCTCGCTGACCAGGTCGGTCTGGCCAGGTTGGTATTGCGGTTACAATTGCGCCGTTTTAGAAACAACAGAACCGGCGTGAAGAATATTCTTGAAGAGCTGATTGCCGACGCACGGGAGCTGGCGCGCAGCGCGCTCAGGCTGGTGCCGGCGCCGATGACGGTCGATTGGCGGCAATGCCGCGCAGCGGTGTGGACCACCGAAACGTGGGGCTCGGGTTTCGTTGCACACGCGGAGATCGACGATATCCAGCTCGACGACCTGTTGTGTGTTGACGATCAAAAACAACAGCTGGTGCTCAACACCCGCCAGTTTCTAGCCGGCGTACCGGCCAATAACGTTCTGCTGTGGGGCGCCAGAGGCACCGGAAAGTCATCGCTGGTGCACGCCGTGCTGAATCGATACTTCGATTCGGGCCTGCGCCTGGTGGAGGTGAACAAATCGCGCCTGGCGGCGCTGCCGGATATCGTCCTGCGGCTTCGAGATGAACCATTCCTGTTCGTTCTATTTTGCGACGACCTCTCATTTGAAGCTGACGATCCCAGCTATAAGGTTCTAAAAAGCGCGCTGGAAGGCTCGGTGTTCAAATCGTCGGGCAACGTGCTGATCTACGCCACGTCCAACCGGCGCCACCTGCTGCCCGAATACATGTCAGATAATGAACAGGCGACCTTCGTCGAGGGCGAGTTGCACCAGTCCGAAGCGGTGGAGGAGAAAATTTCCCTCTCGGACCGGTTCGGCCTGTGGTTGTCGTTCTATCCGTTCAGGCAGGATGCCTATCTGGAAGTTGCTCAACATTGGTTGCACAGGCTCTCCACCGACCACGGCGTCGACTTTGCCTGGGACGGCGATGTTCGCAGCGCCGCGTTGCGTTGGGCGTTGGCTCGGGGCGTACGCAGCGGCCGTACCGCACAACATTTCGCCCGTCACTGGATCGGCCGGATGGCTCTGGGCGACGAACCCTAAGGAGTTGCGTTGAAAATTCGATTCAGGCTGAAACACCCGGGCCTACGGGGCTTGCTGTGCGTGGTACTGGCAGCACTGGCGCTGCCGGTGTTCGGCGATGTTGTACACATGAAAAATGGCGATCGTCTCACCGGGACCTTGGGCACCATCAGCGGCGAACGGCTGGTGCTGGAGACCGAGTTTGCCGGTAGGCTCAGCGTCGACCAGAGTCTGGTGCTCACGGTAGAAACCGAGAAATCGTTCGACCTGACGCTACGCGATGGTAGTCGTGCCAGTGGTCGTCTGATTGTCGCCGACCACCGTCAGGCCGTACTCGGTGCCGATGAGGAAACGCTGCCGGTTGGGTTGGATCAATTGCTCAGCGCGGGTCAGAACCGGCTTGCGATCGTTGACCCTGGCCGGGACTGGTCGAGCCGGGCAGACCTTTCCGCGGCGGTATCGACGGGCAATTCGGACACCCGGGCATACAACGCGCTGATAGAAACCACGCTCACTCGGGGGCGGTCTGAACATTTCCTGTCGTTGCTCCTCAGCCAGGAGGACGCTGACGGACAGAGCACCAAGGATCAGTTTGATCTGGACTACGGCTACAAGCGGTTCTTTTCGGACAGATGGTTCGGGTCCGGTAACTTCGAGTACTTCGAAGATGGGCTCAAGAATGTTGATTATCGAGTCACCGCTGGCGCCGGTGCGGGATATCAGTTCTGGGGCAACAGTTTCGGGGCGCTATCGGCGGAACTGGGGGCCAACCTGGTTGTAGAGGAACTGGGCGCCCGGCGCGAGGAGAATCCGGCGATGCGTTGGGCCCTTAAGTACAACCGGTTTTTGTGGAGCGAACGCGTCGAGGTGTTCCACAATCATTCGGTGCTCGTGATTCCCGATCGCGGTGAAGTCATAGAGTCGTCCACCGGGATCAGGATGGCCGTGAATCACCGCATCGATACGCACCTGCGTGTCGATCTGGACCACGAAACGGATCCTGCTGACGATAACGACAAAACGGACATGACCTATTCATTGGGAATCGGTTTCAAGTTCTAACGAAACTGCAGGTCTCGACCGGCGGGAATGTGGATCAGTGATCGCTCCCGGGACCGTGTCTGGCGTTGACCAGCGCTTGAGCCAGTATCTTGCAATAACGTCGTTCGTCAACCAATACGCCGCTAACGTTGTAGTAAGTATCCTTCCACGGGTCTGAGGTCAGCGATCTTTCGCAGTCGCGGGCCAGCTGACGCTGTTGCTCCTGCATCGCGTAGTTCAAGGAGCCGGGTTGGGGTCCATTGGCGGCACAACCAGCGCAAACCAAAAGAAGTGCAAAGCATTTCATTACTTAAGGTATAGGCCACGCGGTGAACAACAACCTGGAGAAATACTGAAGGTGGGCCGAGACTCGCAACGCGTCGCGTCGTCCGACGTCGAACGTTCACTTTTTCCGACAACGGTGTGTCTTGACGAGCCCAGGGCGGCTCCATAGAATGCGCCGCTTCCGTTCAGTCCCCTTCGTCTAGTGGCCTAGGACTCCAGGTTTTCATCCTGGC
>JAYGEV010000173.1:0-14031 GCA_046582225.1 Pseudomonadales bacterium | reverse complement strand
CTGAACCTGAAGTTTGATGTGCGCAACCGGGAGCGCTATTCGCCCGGAGCATCGGTCTATTAGTTGGGTCGCCCAGGACCAGACGAATGCTTCCGGCTTGATCTCGGCTGACAGCTCGACGATGACGTCCGCCGGGATGTTTCCGCGTCGCGCCGGAGCAACCAGCCTTGTTCCCGGCGCCCCGCGCCTTGGGCGCGCTAACGGCTGCCGAATAGAAATTCGCGCGTTACTTCCCGTGCGGCGTTGAAGTCCGTACCTTTGAGCCGATCGATGTCTCCGACTTCTTCGGGCACGTACCAGTGAATGGTGTCTGTGCAGTACGCGTTCCAGACCGCCTCGGCGATGGCAGACACCGGCATCAGCCGGTAGGCGCCGTTTTTGGGCATGCCCTCAAACAATGACTCGTCAAAGGGCCTGCCGGTACGCGCGGCAAGCGCGTTGCGCAACATGGGCGTGTCTATGCAACCCGGCAGCACGTCAGCGGTACGAACGCCGAAGCGTTCAAATTCCAGACTCAATGCTTCGGTCATTCCCTTGACCGCAGATTTGGATGCGGAGTAAACGGCGCGCATGGCATGGCCGTAAGTCGCGCACGACGAAGAAGTGCTGATGCACAGAGATCCGGTGGTTTCTTTCAACAGCGGAAGTGCGGCGCGAATTCCGATGATGACGCCCAGCACGTTGATATCGATGACCTGGCGGATCGTGCCCATGGGCATGTCTTCGAACCAGGCGCCAGGGGCGATGCCGGCGTTGTTGAACATGACATCCATGCGTGCACCGGTTCGTTCAGAAAATGCGTCCATTGCGGAGGCGAAGTCGCTTTCGCTGGTGACGTCCAGCCGTTGAATCAGTGTTCGGTTTCGGTCGAATTGTGCGGTAGCTTGTTGCAACCCCTGTTCGTCGATGTCGAACAACCCGACGAACCACCCTTTGTCGGCGAACAGCTGGCCGGTTGCCAGGCCCATGCCACCTGCGCCACCGGTGATGAAAATGGACTTCCCTGCCTGATCGGACATTGGCTGCTCCGTTGCTTCAAAACGTTGGTAAACATCGACAACCGTTTAAAATACCGGCGGTCGCTTCTCCACGAATGCTTTGAACGCTTCCTTGGCGTCGTCGTGAGCCATCACCCTGCGATGCCGGTCGGTTTCCAGTTCGATGTATGAACCGAGATCCATACCTTCTGCGTCTAGAAAATTTTGTTTCATCGTGGTGAGGGCGTGTGGTGAGGCTGATGCCAGTCGAGTGGCGACGGCGGCAAGCTCGGCGCGAAAAACGTCGTCGTCGAATACCTTGCTGACCAACCCCATGTTCAACGCGTCCTCGGCGAAGAACTTGTCGGGCAGGAAATACAGCTCGCGGGCTTTGGCTGCACCGATGAGCCGCGGCAGGCTCCAGGGTCCTGCCATGTCTCCGGCGGATGCAACGTTGAGGAAGGCCGAATTGAATGCCGCCGAGCGGGCCGCGAAGCGCAGATCGCAGGCACAGGCCCAGCCGAACCCCGCACCCGCGCACGCGCCGTTGATTCCGGCGATTGTTACCTGCGGCATGCCATGCAGCAACAGCGGTACCTGGAAATGATGGGGTTCAGATTCCAGGTCCGGCTCGCCGCCCGCATAGTGCTTCAGGTCGGCGCCGGGACAGAACCCACGGCCCTCGCCGGTCAGCACAAGCACGCGCAGGTCGTCACGTTCGGCAACCTGTTGCAGGCATTCATAGGTTTCCACCAGCATGCGGTTTGTCATCGCGTTCATTCGTTCGGGACGGTTCAACGTGAGGTGACCAATTCCGTCAGCGGCTTCGAAGCGAATGGTTTCCATGTTGGTACTCAACTCAATCCTCCGTCTCGCCCAGCCGTTTGAATCGCGGCGTTCTTTTTTCCAGCAGCGCCTGGGCCCCTTCGGACGCATCGGGTGCGGCGACAAATTCTTTCTGAATCACATCGGCCTCCTTGAGCGCATCGACGTAGCCCATTCCGAGGTGGCGATATACCAGGCGTTTGGTCGCAGCCACGGCCAGCGGTGCGGCGGAATCCGCGAGCTTTCGAACGTAATCTTTTGCGGTGTCGATGAGTCGGTCCGCGTCGACGAGCTTTTCCACCAGGCCTATGTCAGCGGCGGTTTCGGCATCGATGCGGTCACTGGTCCACAGCAGATCCAGGGCGCGCCCGGCGCCGATCAGGCGCGGCAGCAACCAGCTCGAGCCGTGCTCGGAGATCAGCCCGCGCTTTAAGAATATGGTGGTAAAGCTGGCGTCTTTCGAGGCGATTCGAAGGTCGCTCATGAGTGCCAGAATCAGGCCGCCACCGGCGGCTACGCCGTTAATTGCGGCGATGACCGGTTTTGGGACCTCGAGCAGATAGCTGAAGATTCCCGGCAAATCATCGTCAGTGGGTCGCTGGGAGGTTACATCGGTGTCACCGGCGGTGACCGAAGCGAGTACCTGGGCGTCGAGGCCTGCGCAGAATCCACGACCGTTGCCGGTGATGATGATGCCCACTACCCGCGCATCGACCGCGGCAGAGTCTATGGCTGCGCGAATTTCGTTGAGGGTGTGGTAGGTGAACGCGTTGAGCTTGTCCGGTCGGTTCAAACGGATGACACAGGTTGGGTCTTCGATCTCGACCTGAATATCGGTGTACTCGCTCATATCAGATTAAGGCGCATGCCGCACAGATGAATCTGATCGCCATTGACCTGGAGGCCCTGTTCCTGCGCTGCGGCCAAAATCGCCGGTTTGTCTGTGGTGGTGAGGTCCAGACCACCGAGGCCCTCAGGGCGTCCGTCGCTGCACGCGACGAAACGCAGGGTGGCGTTGTCGAGTTCGAGGATCGGGTTACCATTTGCGTCGCTGGAGGGATCGATCTCGGCGATCTGGGCCCATCGCGCTGCAACCGCTGCCGGATCGTCAGCCTGGATTTCCGCCACTGCAATTCCGCGCACGCGGTTCAGGCTTTGGCCCGACTGCCAATCCGGCCCGGCTGGCTCCCACGGACCGTCGGCGTCGTGGGCCCTGGGTCCGAGCTGTTCGTCGATCTCAAAAAACGATCCGCCGGTGTCTTTGGGATGCATCTGCATGTTGCGAAATTCGTCGGTCTCGAATTGATTGACGATCCGGATGCCGAGATCTTCCACCCGCTGGCGGCGTGGGGCGTGCTCGTCGCACTGGGTGATCACCATGTACCCGCCATCACCACCGCGGCGTTCGAGGTATCGTCCCCCGGCGGTGTTTTCCTGAGTCGGCGCGACTACCTCCAGCAACTGATTGCCGATGGGTAGCAGAGCATTCTCCAGTCCGTAGTGCCCGACACCGGGATCGCGGTAGCATACCTGGATGCCCAGCACGTTTTTGAGCTGGATCTCGTTTGGCGCAAGTTCTGCCGCGACCAGTGCGATCTGGCGCAGTCTTAGCCACATGTGGTTCTCCCCGGAATTTTCTGATGTGGAATCAGTCCATAGTGAACCGCGAATACACAACTCTCAAACACAAAAAGGGAAAGCTCATGATTGCGCAACTGCTCAGGTTTGTTGGAATTGTAGGCATCGCGGCGTCGGCAACGGCGGCCGAGTACCTCACTTCTGAGCAGACCCGATCGCTGAACCTGCCATTTTCTGATGCGGTGCGGGTGGGAGATATGCTGTACCTGTCCGGTCAGTTGGGAAACATCCCCGGTACCACGCAACTGGTACCGGGCGGCATTCAGGGCGAATCACGACAGGCGATGGAAAACATCAAGGCGATTCTGGAACGCAACGGCTCGTCGTTGGACCAGGTCGTGAAATGCACGGTGATGATTGCCGATATCGCCGAGTGGCCGAGTTTCAACGAGGTGTATGTAACCTACTTTCCCGGTCACAAACCGGCTCGCAGCGCGTTCGCTGCGGCCGGGATTGCGTTCAATGGTCGGGTCGAGGTGGAGTGCTGGGCCAGCGGCCCGTAGCAGGCGCCTGCAAAACGCCGCCGCAGCGGGCGTTGCCGGTCCTAGTGCTACCGACTGAGCGTCGCCAGATAGGTACTTGCTTCGTTGAGCACCGGAAAATCACGATCCTTCCACACCTCGGCCAGTTTGCGGTACTGCTCGCCGGCGGCTGTATCGTTGCCGAGCGCCGCGTACGCGCGTGCCAGCCCGAGCAACGAAAGCGGTCTGTTGGGGGTGCGCAGCAGGGATGCGTTAAACAACTCAACGGCCTGTTGCGCGTGGCCAGCGTCGAGCAACGCCTCGCCCAGCAGTTCGTGAACGGGTTTCAGCGGGTTGGGCGCTCCGTTTGGCGGACGCATGGAATCGGCAACATCGACGCTCTCGCGAAGCATCGCCAGTCCCTCGTCGACATTGTCGCGGGCGATGGCGAGGAGTCCGGCGACTTCTTTGTGCATGATCTGCAGCGGTTGGCCGGTGCGTGAGTAATACGACCCGTCCTTATCGGCAGATGCCGCTTGGGCCATCACCGCCAGCCGCTGCGCCGCTTCTTCGGCGAGACTCAGTTCGCCCAGCTTGACCGCGCTGATACCGGTGGCGAGCAGTTGCGGGGCGGGTGTCTGGTCGGTAACCGGGCCGGTTGCCCAGCGCCGGGTCTCGAGCACCATGCGGGCTTTTACTCGCGGCAGCGCGCCGATGACCCGCCCCTGGCCGGCATTGTCCTGGACTATCTTCTGCATACGCTCGATCCAAACCAATGCGCTCTCATAGTCGCCGCGTTGCAGATCCCCGTACTGTCCCCAGTCCAGCGCGTGGGTCATGTCGCCGGCATTGTCACCGGGCTCCCACAGAGCCACAGCGGCCGCGTATGCAGACTGGTTGGAGGCGGAGACCCGCCCCCACATCCCATGCTGGATAAAGATATGGGTGGGCATATGCCGGGCGTGTGAGACCGCGGCGGCAATGTCCGCAAAAACCTCGGCCGCCGGCAGCGCCAGGGGTGCGTGAACCGGATCGTCGAAGGCGTGGATCGTGTAGTGCACGGCGCCTGGATGTCTGGGATTGCGCCCGGAGATGGCAAGACCGATGGACCCGGCAAGCACATTCAGTCGTGGACCGGAGCCCGCGGGTCCGGCGGCGCTCAACAGCGATAGCGCGTAAAATGCAGCCACCTCATCGTCGTCGGGGTAACGCGCATGGAGCGAGCGCATTTCTTCCATGTGGGCGATTCGCCGCGCGGCGGTGTCGCCGTCGCCAAACCACAGCACGTCAACTGCTGTGAGGAATCCTTTCTCACGATCGGTGGGTGCTTTGGCCAGCCGCTCTGCGGGCGTGGCGCCGAGATTGCGCAATACCTCGCGGGGTGTGTCGCGATCCCATTCGCTGATCAGCGGGTGGTTGTAGCATAACGACTCCCCCCAGTAAGCCATCGCGAACTCTGGGTCAGCTGCCTGGGCGGCCTTGAATTCGCCGATCGCCTGCTTCCAGCCGAAACTGTGAAGCAGGGCCACGCCGCGCAGGAAATGTTCCTGCGCCGGGCCGGAGCTCGAAGTCGGGAAGCTTAAGAAACCGACGTTGTCGAAATTGCTTGCGCGGGCGTCGTTGGCAGTTGCGCCAAGCGGTATCAGACACGCACAGAACAGGGTTGCTCTGAGAAGTCGTTGCATGGACCGGTCTCCTTTGCAGTGGTTGCGCTAACCAAACACGCCGCTGTACACGTCCTCGTTGAAGCCGACGAGCAGTGTTTTTCCGACCCGCAGGGTTGGTGCCCGCAGATTGCCCGTAGGCCCGAGCATCGCTGCGACCGCGTCTTTCGAAATGCTTGCGGCCACCGAAAATTCGGAGCGCTTTTTGCCTTTCGAAACGATCAGCTTTGAGGCGGGCTTGAGCAGGGCGCGCGCGTCGTTTTCCGTGAGCTTCTTGCTCGCGGGTGTTTGATCGCGAATCTCGATATTGCTTGCCTCCAGGAACCTGGATGCTCGCTTACAGCTGGTTCAGCCGTTTCTGTAGTAGTACCAATCGACTCTCTTGGCCACGTCGCTCCCCCATATCTCAAGCGTCGTTCATTGTATCACCGAGGCCGGCGCGCTTACTGCAAAAAAACCCCGGCAAGATCGGCGAGCAGCATGCTGACGATCACATAGCACAGCACGTAGGCACCCGCCATTCGCCAGTTCACGCTGACTCCGAAACGTACACTGTTCACCGCGCCGATGATCTGAGCGAGCATGATCGAAACCGCAAGCAGCTGTCGCGGCGGGCCGAGACGCGAGTCCAGCGGAATGGCGCTAAGCGTGGTCAACGCTCCGTCGCCAAACGCGCTGATCAGGAACAGGGCCAGGGTCATTTTCAATAGCCGGCGGCGGTCGACATCGGACATCGCCCACGCCAGCCGTAGGCCCACCACCAGCACCCCAAGTTCGAATACCAGCTTTAACAGCGCCGCGTTGAGCGACATCTCGAAGAACTGGATGTGGCTGGCTGTCGCGATGACGATCGCGGCAATTATTGCACTGATCAGGCGTTGCTTTGAGTAGTGCAAGCGTTCGGGCGACTGGCGTTTGAATACAATGCCCAGCACCGACCTCAGAACCTGCACAACGGATTGGGACGGTGAATTTTGCAACGGCGGCTCGGATGATGGGTTCAAATGCGTCAATCTCAATACTATTGTTGCGACCCGGTTCTATGGTGGGACGAGCATTGAGAAATGTTTGACGTTCTGGTGATGCTGGTGGGTTCGTTGGACAGTCTACCCAATATGGGGCGGCTGTTTTTGAGCGCCTTATTGTTAGCGTTGCTGCTCGGCTTCATCAACGGCCGCATTGCGCCGATCAATGCGGCCATGGGTGTTTCGTATAGAAAGAGCGCGCTGCTGGCGCTGTTGATTGTTCCTGCGTTGGCGCACGTGGTGATCGGCGTTCGTCTCGTGTTGCTCGTTGAGGAGCTTCCGGCGCTGGGATCCGCGCCAGACACCGTGTGGTGGTCGTTGCTGGCCGGCTGGCTGGTGGGCGTTGGGTATTTGGGCAAACGCAGCCTCGGTGCGATGGGGCTGCGGGTTCGGTCTTCTTCAATCTCTTTATCGATCTCTTTATCTATCGAGGAGAACGACCTGGTCGACGCCAAGCTGGCCGGACGGTTCGACCACTGGCGCAACCGACTGGATGTCGCGCGCGACGTGCGATTGGTGACCGGCGATAACGAGGTTCCGCTCGCACATGGTGTATTCACGCCGAAGATCATCCTGCCCCGAGCGGTCGCCCACTGGCCCCTCGCCGCTCAGGACTTCCTGAGCGCGCCAGAACTGTGCTATCTGAAGCGCAACACGCGCCTGTGGTCCGTGATCGGCGAGATCGTCGCGGTGATGTACTGGCCGGTTCCCTGGGTCCGGGAGATCGCCGCCGGACTCGGCACGAGCCTGAAGGTGACCTGCAACAGGTTGGCGATGTCCTGCTTCAACGACCGGTTGGGGTACCAACGCGCGAGTAGGCAACTCGAACAACGTTTGCAGGCTCAGTCGGATGGGCGAGTCTTCGTTAAACAGGAGGTTAAACAGGAGGTTAAACAGGAGATTGAACGGGAGGTTGAATGGGAGCCGGATGACGACTCGCCGGGCGGGCGCGCCCAGTATCGTCGACGATCCCAGCGCAAGGACCCGCAATACGACCGGGTGTTCTGGTTGCTGCTGCAGGCAATGGCGGTCGTGTTTATTCTGACGGGACCCACGCTGCGCCAGTTGGAGGTCCTGGACCACGAGGAACTCGATCTGGCCGAGCGCTGGTACTTCAGTTACGAGCGGTCCGCCGACTACACTGATCAGAGCGTCGAATCCACGCGCACACGAGCCTGGTGATACGAGCGATCGTCGTCCAGCGGGCGTTCGTTGGATAATTTGTTGACGAGGCGCCACGACAAAGTCATCGCGGTTGCGCCAACGGCGATCGCCAATGCGATCAGTAGCAGCATACCTAAGGACATGGTGGCTCCGTTCATGTGTTTGGGGGCGTCGCAGGTGTAACTTGCCCGATCGAAGCTCGGCGGTCCAGTGGTGGGCCTGTGAGTTCCATCCAGATCGCTTACCCTAGCTAGTTGTTAGAACCTTGCCAGTTGGCGCTGGCGCGGGAGGATTAGGATGACGGTCGGCCTGCGCTGGTACCTCGCCAGCACGGCATTTTTTCTGGTGCCCGGCGGCATTCAGATGGTGCTGTTTCCGTGGCTGGTGGCCGTCCACCTGCAGGAATCGCCGGCTCGGCTGGGGTTTGCGCAAATGGCCGGCCAGTTGCCGATGCTGGTGCTGATTTTGTGGGGAGGACTCCTCGGCGATCGTCTCGATCAGCGCCGCCTGCTCGTGGGGCTGCATCTGGCTATGGCCATTCCGCCGTTGATCCTGGCCTGGCTGGTTCGCATCGACTTCATTTTCTACGAGGTGTTGATAGCCTGGGCCGTGGTCGGCGGTTCGTTCGGGGCGTTTGCCCAGCCCGCGCGGGACGCGTTGCTCAACCGGGTGGCGGGACTGGACATTCAGCGGGTCGTGACGTTGGCCATTGGCGTGCAGTTCGGCATTCAGATTCTGGGCTTTGGCCTGGGTTCCACGGCCGACAGCTTTGGTCCGGGGATACTGTTTCTGACCCAGTCTGCCTGCATGGTGGCGGCGGCAATTGCGATGGCGCGAATTCCACCGCTGGCACCGGCCCCGCCGCGCGAGCGGCGGCACGCATTGCGTGAAATCGGCGAGGGTGTCGCGATGGCGTGGCAATCCGCAACGATCCGCCCGGCAGTCTTGCAGATTGCCGCGGTGGGCGTGTTCTTTGCAGGCACCTACATGGTTGTTCTGCCGTTGATGGTTAGAGATCTGTACCACGGCAGCGCGGGCGGAATCGCTGCGGCGTTTGCCGCCAACATGCTGGGTACCTGTACCGTGATATTCATTCTCATGCGCCTGGGCGGAGTGGAACGTCCAGGCCGCGCGCTGGTGGTATGGGGTTTCGCCAGCGCGGCGGTGGTGTCGCTGCTGTATTTTGAGTTGCCGATGTGGGGGTTTTACCTGGTGATTTACCTGTGGGGTATCTGCGGGGGCATCAGCATGACCATGTCACGCTCGATCGTGCAGGAGGCATCGCCGGAGTCTCACCGGGCGCGGCTCATGTCTGTGTATTCGCTCGGCATGATGGGTGGAATGCCCTTTGGCTCGTTGTTCCTGGGGTGGTTCGTTGGGCAGTTTGGCACGCGAAACGCGATCCTGGTCCCGGTGATTGGCATGACGGTGGTACAGCTGGTATTGCTGGGAACCTCAAGGCTGTGGTACGTGCGCCGGCAGCTCGGGGAAATCTCGCAGGCCAGCGCGCCGCTGCACGCAGCCAGCTGAGCATCCTGGTTTGCAAACCGTTGATGCTCCGGGCCGGCTTTTGGGTGGCTCCTGGTCGACATTGTGGACACCTTCGGAACGTTCAGAACATACTGGCAAGCTGCTGATTCAGCATCAAAGAAAAGGAGAGACTGAAAATGCTTGGCTATTCAACGATTGGCGTCACCGATATGGATCGCGCCGCGGGATTTTATGATGCACTGCTCGGAGAGGTCGGTGCTAAACAGTTGTTCGGCATGGGCCGGATCAAGTTCTATGGCACTGGCACGGATGCGGCCATGCTTGCGATTTGTATTCCGTACGACGAACAGGCTCAGAATCACGGCAACGGAAACATGGTTGCTATTCAGGGTGACCGTCCCGCAGTGGATAAGCTCTATGCGAAGGCCATGGAGCTGGGGGCGACGGATGAAGGTGAACCTGGCGAGCGCAGTCCCGCGTTTTACGGGGCGTACGTGCGCGATCTCGATGGCAACAAGCTGTGCTTTTTCGAGATGAAGCTGGGCTGAAGGTTTTTAACAACGCGGCCCCACCGCTGGCGGGGCCTGCCGGAGAGCAATATGCCATACATGCTGGTGCGCCTGGAAGTCGCCTACGGCCGGGTCGATGAGTTTTCGGAAATCATGTCGCACCTGGTTCCGATCCTGGAGAAGAAGGGCTGGCGCCTTCACGGCGCGTTCGTGAATCGAATCGGGCGGTTAAACCGTTGTTACGACCTGTGGGAAATGCCCGACGCCAACGCGGTTTCATCGGTGCTCGAACTGGCGGCAAAAGAGCCGGAGTTTGCCGAGTGGTCGCCTAAGCTCAACGATCTTCTGCTCGAAGAGGAACTGGAGCTGATGAACGAGCTGCCTTATTTCATCAAACCTGCGTAGTTCGGCAGGCGGCGCCAGGGTTTCATTCGTTTGAGACGGTGATCTCTTTTGCGGTAATGAACTCGAGCAGCGCCGGCTGACCGTTGCGGGTCGCTTCGATGCCGCGCTTCAGTGCATCGGTGATCTCGTCCGGGTCGGTGATCCGCTCGCCGTACCCACCGAAAGCGGTCGCCATATCGGCATAGTGCCCGCTGATATCCGTGGCCCCGTACTTTTCTTGGCTGACCTGCATGATGGGTATCTCGATGGCCATGGAAAAGTTGTTGAACAGAATCGACAGGATCGGAATGCGCTCCCGGGCGGCGGTTTCGAAGTCCATGCCGGTGAAACCGATGGCCGCGTCACCCCAGACGTTGATGCAAAGCTTGTCGGGCTCCGCGAGCTTCGCCCCCATGGCCAGTCCCAGGCCGTAGCCGAGCTGTGTGGTCTTGCCCCAGCCGATGTAACTCAGCGGCGTCGTGCTCTCCCAGAACGGTGTGGTCTGGTCCCGCGGGCTGCCGGCATCGTGAGTGATGATGGTTTTTTCTTTATCGACCATGTTGTTCAGCTCCCACAGCACCCGATACGGGTTGATGGGGGTTTCTGTGCTGGTGAGCTTGGGCATCCACTCGCCGAGCCACTCTTCCCGGATTCCCGCAATTCGCATCTGAACGTCGCTGCGGGCTTCTGCCTGGCCGGAATCCAGGCCGTCCATGGCCTCGCTCAGCGCGGACAGGGTTAACGCGGCATCGCCGATGAGGCCATACTGAGCCGGGATGTCCTTGTTGAGATCGCTCGGATCCAGGGTCGCGTGAATGATGGTTGTCCCGCGTGGCATCGCAACCCCGAAGCCAGTCAGCGCAAAGCTGCAGCCGACGCCGAGAATGACATCGGCTTCGTTCAGAAACGTTTTCACCGGGCGCGGGTTGGCGCGACCGCCCGAACCCAGCGAAAGCGGGTGGTTTTCCGGAAACGCGCTTTTGCCCTCGATGCTGGTCGTCACCGGGATGTTCCAGGTCTCGGCAAGGGTCTTGAGTTCATTCCAGGCTTTTGCGTAGTGCACGCCCTGACCGGCGTAGATTACGGGTCGCTCGGCTGCGGCGAGCACCGCGGCTGCTGATGCTACCGCGGCAGGATCCGGTCCCGTACGGCTGGCAAAGCTTGGCACGTGTTCCCAGCCTTCGGGGACATCTTCTGCGAACACATCGACCGGAATTTCGATCAGCACGGGACCGGGCCGACCGTTGCGCAGTTGGAAAAATGCGCGCCGCATCACCTCTGGGATGGCCTTGCCCATGGTCAGGGGCTCCGCCCATTTGGTGATGTGCTGCATGTTCAATGTGGAGTTGAAGTTCGGGTAGTAGTTGCCGATGCGGCGGTGATAACCGGCGGGAAGCACCAGAATCGGCACGGACTCCGAGTATGCCTGGGCTACGCCACCAAACGCGTTCTCGGCGCCGGGTCCGTGCTGCATGCAGAACACGCCGATCTTATCGCCGGAGGAGAGCCTGGAATACGCATCTGCCATGTGCAGGCCGACGCGCTCCTGTCGCACGATCACGGTGCGAATGTCTTCCTCGGCGGCGGCTTCGATGATCGGATTCACCGGATAGGCGAACAGGATGTCTACACCTTCGGCCTTGAGTACCTTGGCAATTGCCTGTGCTACTTTCATCGTCACGCCCCCATCGCATTCGGTAAGCCGCTGATTCTATCTCACCCTTTTAAGCCGTGTGTGGGATACTCGCCGCGATTGGGGATGGACGCTCATCGCGAGGGCGTTGGTGGCGTTGTTATGGTGCCAGCCATGTGACCGGCGGCTTTGCGAGTGGGGATAACAACAGAAACAATGAGTGAACAGGACGCCGTGGGTGGTGAGGATGATGCCGCAGGCGTAGTTGAGCAAACCTCGTGGCGGTCGTGGTACACGCTTGGCGTGCTGTTCGTTGTCTACGTCTTCAACTTCATCGATCGCTCGATCCTCGGCATTCTCAATCAGGCGATCAAGGACGATCTGGGCTTTTCCGATACTCAGATGGGGTTTCTGGGCGGCATCGCGTTTGCGATTTTCTACTCGATTCTCGGCGTCCCGATCGCGCGTCTCGCCGACAGATCAGTCCGTCGCAACGTGCTGGCGGTGAGTCTGACCGTCTGGAGTGTGATGACGGCCGTGTGCGGCTTTGCGGGCAGCTTTATGCAGCTGATGCTCGGGCGAATCGGCGTCGCGGTGGGTGAGGCCGGAGGCAGCCCGCCGTCGCACTCGATGATCTCAGACATGTTCCCACCGTCTTCCCGGGCCACCGCACTGGCGATATACGCGCTGGGAATTCCGGTGGGAAACATGATCGGTAATCTGGCCGGTGGTTGGATCAACGAAGCGTTCGACTGGCGCACCGCTTTCATCGTTGTGGGCCTGCCTGGCCTGGTACTCGCTGTCATCGTGGTGCTCACGGTGAAGGAGCCGGTTCGGGGCGCCTCGGAAGTTACTTTGCGCGACGATCAGGAAGTGCCACCGGTGAGTGTTGTGTTTCGCTACCTCTGGTCGTTGAAGAGCTTTCGCTACATGTCGCTGGCAGGCGCCATGCATGCGTTCGTTGGCTACGGGGTCGGTTACTGGTTGCCGGCATTCTTCATCCGCAGCCATGGCCTGGGTACCGCAGAAATCGGTCGGTGGGTGTTCTTTCTGGGTTTCGCGGGCATGGCCGGAACGTTTCTTGGCGGGTATTTTGCTGATCGACTGGCCAGGCGGGATCTGCGCTGGTATGTGTGGCTGCCGGGGATAGCGACGCTGGTTTCGCTGCCGTTTTCGCTCTTCATGTACGTCGCGGACAGCTATGTGGTCGCGTTCCTGGTCGCGGTCATTCCGACTTTTCTCGGCTCATTTTATCTCGGACCAACCTTCGCCCTGACTCAAGGCCTTGTGGGGCTGCGCATGCGCGCGCTGGCGTCGAGCATTCTTCTGTTCATTTTGAACCTGATCGGGCTTGGGCTCGGGCCTCAGGTGACGGGCATTATCAGCGATGTGCTCCATGCCACCACCGATCTTGGCGATGATGCATTGCGGTGGGCCCTGATCTGCGTGTTGATGGTGAATATCCTGGCCACGCTGTTCTACTGGATGGCCGGGCGCGATCTGGTAGCGGATATGGCGCGTCGCGGGGAACTCGAAGGTTGAGTCCCCGCTTCGCTCGAGCTGTTGCGCCCGCGCTGCGGCCGAGGCCGTGTTAGCCAGCGTTCATCGATTGAGAGATCACCGAATATCCTGTCGTTGCTTCCAGACGCTTGCCCACCACGGCTTGATACTCCGGTGAGTTGTACCAGGCTTTCGCAGCTTCGGTGGACTCGAACTTGATGATCACGGTTTGCGGTCCGGGCGGGGCACCCTCGACGGTTTCTGCGCCAACGTCGAAGGAAACCAGTTCGCCGCCTGCGGCAGCCAGCGTAGGACCGGCGCCGGCCTGATACTCGCCATACAGGGCGGGATCGTTGACGACATATTGAGCGATGAAAAAGGCAGCCATGTGTGAGTTCTCCCGTGAGATTATTTTTGGATTCGGTATGGTACCCGAATACTTAGGGATTTTGATGCGCCATTCAATGACAACCGGTCTGTGCCTGGCACTTGTTGCGGCGTCGTTCGCTCACCCGGCAGAAGTGGCGTTCACTCGCGAATTCGATCTGATCTACCACAGGCAGGATGGCTTTGCCCTGACCATGGAACGGGTCGCGCCCAGGGAGCAGGGCAATGCGGCCGCCGTGGTCCTGATGATGAGCGGAGGTTGGGTCTCCAACTACGACTTCACCCAACCCCACGATGCGAATCAGCTGCCGAATATCTTCAAGAGCCAGGCTGCGGAACTGTTGAAACGCGGTTATACGCTTTTCTATGTGGT
>JAYGEV010000047.1:0-7615 GCA_046582225.1 Pseudomonadales bacterium | reverse complement strand
ACCCGGAACCAGCGCGAGCGGTGCTCATGGGGCTACCACTGATTCTGGCTTCTGTCGGTCTCGTCTGCTCGTTGATCGGCATCGCCATGGTGCGCGTGATGTCCGCTCGCGAGCCGTCCGTTGCGCTGCGTTACGGCACCTACGGGGCGCCGGCAATCTTCATCGTGGCGGCCTACTTCGTGATCAGCGGTTCCGGTCTCGACATCGGGGTCTGGTGGGCCGTGATATCCGGCGCGATCGGCGGCATCGTCATTGGCCTGGTGACCGAGTACTACACCTCGTCCAAACCGATCGTGCGGATCGCCGAAGCCGGTGAGACGGGAGCCGCCACGGTCCTGATCACCGGCCTCGCGGTCGGCATGCAATCGGTGGTCGTTCCGATCTTCGCCATCTGCGGAATCATCTATGTCTCGACCAGCCTGGCCGGGCTTTACGGTGTGGGCATCGCGGCCCTGGGAATGCTGGCCACCGTCGGCATCACGATGGCCATCGACGCGTACGGTCCGGTCGCTGACAATGCCGGTGGCATCGCCGAGATGGGCGGCCTGGGCGAGGAAACGCGCGCGATCACCGATTCACTGGACGAGCTTGGCAACACCACCGCGGCAATCGGCAAGGGCTTCGCGATCGGCGCGGCCGCGCTTGCCGCACTGGCCATCATCTCGGCTTACGTGGAAACGATCTCATTCAGCGATCCATCGTTCACGCTGCATCTCGGCGATCCCCAGGTACTGATCGGCCTGTTCATTGGCGGCATGATTCCGTTCCTGATCGCCTCGATCACGATGACCGCGGTAGGCGATGCGGCGATGGAAATGATTCAGGAAATTCGCCGCCAGTTCCGCGAGATTCCCGGATTGCTCGAAGGCACCGCCGAGCCCGACAACGCTAAATGCATCGACATCGCCACCCAGGCCGCGCTGCGGCGCATGTTATTGCCGGGCGTGATCGCGGTGGCAGCGCCACCCCTCATCGGTTTCGGCATGGGACCGGCCGCGCTGGGCGGGATGCTCGGCGGTGCACTACTCGCCTGCGTGCTGATGGCGCTGATGATGGCAAATGCCGGCGGCGCCTGGGACAACGCCAAGAAGTACGTCGAAAAAGGCAACCTCGGCGGCAAGGGCTCGGACGTGCACACCGCCACCGTGGTTGGCGACACGGTCGGCGACCCCTTCAAAGATACCTCCGGACCGAGCATGAACATTCTGATCAACGTGATGGCAATCGTAAGCCTGGTGATCGCGCCACTTCTGGTCGGATAAGCGGGCGGGATAAGCGGGCGCAACACGCCTGACAGACATCACGACCCGTCCCGCTCTACAGCGGGGCGGGCCGCCGAATCAAAGCTTGAACCGCTTGAGCTTCCTGGCCACCAGTTCGTTGTTCAGCCGCACGTACTGGGGCAAGCCGTTCCTGTACTCGGGGTAGTCCTCACCTTGGATGAGCGGCGCCAGATAGCGCTTGCCGCGGGCCGTAATGCCAAATCCATCCTTGGAGATGTAGCTCTTTGGCATCCTGCGCTCAACATTTGCGACCCTTGAGAGCTTCACGCTGCCAATCTCCCAACGATAAGGCGCATCGCTCTTGCGCACGATCACCGGCATCACCGCATTCTTTCCGGCCAGCGCAAACTCAACGGCCGCGCGGCCCATCGCGTAGGCCTGCTCGACATCGGTGGCCGAGGCCACATGACGGGCCGACCGCTGCAGATAGTCCGCGACCGCCCAGTGATACTTGTAGCCGAGCTCGGCTTTGATCATTGCTGCAATTGTCGGTGCGACGCCGCCGAGCTGGGCATGCCCAAACGCATCTGTGTTGCCGGTATCGGCGACGAATGATCCGTCGGCATACTGCGCGCCTTCGGACACCACGATCACGCAATAGCCGCACCGCTTCACGGTCGCGCGAACACGCGCGAGAAAGCGTCGCCGCTGAAACGGGACCTCCGGCAGCACGATGATATGCGGTGGATCTCCAGGCCGTTCCTGGGCCAGAGAGCCGGCCGCCGCAATCCAACCGGCATGCCTGCCCATCACTTCCAGAATGAACACCTTGGTTGAGGTTTCGCACATCGACGCAACGTCGTATGAAGCCTCCCGGATGGAGACCGCCACGTACTTGGCGACGGAGCCGAAACCCGGGCAGCAATCGGTGAAGGGCAGGTCGTTGTCCACCGTTTTGGGAATACCGATGCAGGTGATCGGATAGCCGAGCGTCTGGCCGAGCTGCGAGACTTTGTGTGCGGTGTCCTGGGAGTCACCTCCGCCGTTATAGAAAAAGTAGCCGATGTCGTGGGCGCTGAAGACGTCGAGCAGGCGTCGATACTCCCGCTCGTTTTCCTGCAACGACTTCAACTTGTAACGACAGGAGCCGAATGCACCACCGGGCGTGGTACGCAACGCGGCGATAGACCGGGCGCTTTCCCGGCCGGTGTCGATCAACTCCTCAGTCAGAGCGCCGATGATGCCATTGCGACCTGCGAAAACGTTGCCGATTCGATCGCGGTGCTTGCGCGCGGTTTCGATAACCCCACATGCCGATGCGTTGATGACAGCGGTCACGCCTCCGGATTGCGCATAGAAGGCGTTTGCTTTAACCATGCAGCTGATCACTCCCAAAAAGTCATTGTCCGTGAAGCGCACATTTTGTGCGACAATTTCTGAAATGAAAACTGTATTCCAGCTGTTCTGGCAAATCTGCCGGCTCAAGCAAAGCCCCGAGTTCGTACCTACCCAATCCTGGTTCGTCGCGGTGGTCATCATTGCCAACCTGTTCTGCAGCCTGTTGGTCTCCCTGTCCACCGACACCGAACTCACGCTGCTTCCTGCGGCCACCAGCATCGTCGTGGGGCAGACGACTACCGCCGCCCTGATCTGGATTGCGTTGAATCTGCGCGAGCTCGGCGGCCGCTTCGTGTCAACCATCACCGCGCTGTTTGGATGTGATCTCATCATTACCGCCGCGTTCGGCGTGATACTGCCACTGGCATCGCTGGCGTCGGCGATAACTCCGTTGGTTTTTTTGTTATTCCTGATCTGGTCTATCAGCGTCGCGGGCTACATCCTGCACCGCGCTCTCAAAAGCCATCTGGCCATCGGGATCATGGTGGCGTTGGGGATATCGGTCATGAGCGTGGCAGCGAGCCAGCTCGCCATCGGCGCATGAAGATCGCGCCGGGAAGCAGCATGAAACGCCTGTACTTTCTCGGCATCGGCGGGACCCTGATGGGGAGCCTTGCGCAACTCGCCAGCGAAATGGGGTTTGCAGTCTCGGGCTCCGACAGCGGGATCTATCCGCCGATGAGCGATCAGCTCGCGGCTGCAAATATCGAGGTCTTCGAAGGCTTCGACCCGGCCCAGCTCGAGCCGGAGCCGGATCTGGTGGTGATCGGCAACGCCGCGCTGCCCAGAGGCCATCCCGGAATCGAATACGTTTTAGAACGTGGTTTGCGCTATACCTCAGGCGCCGAATGGCTTGGCAGGTACGTGCTGCGAGACCGGTGGGTGCTGGCGGTTGCGGGCACTCACGGCAAAACCACCACCTCCAGCATGCTCGCCTGGATCCTGGCCGAGGCCGGAATGAAACCCGGATATCTGATCGGCGGCGTGCCGAAAAACTTTGCCCGGTCGGCTCAGCTCGGCAGCGATCCATTTTTTGTCGTGGAGGCGGATGAATACGATTGCTCGTTTTTCGATCGCCGATCCAAATTCGTCCACTACCGCCCACGCACGCTGATCATCAACAACATCGAGTACGATCACGCCGACATTTTTCCGGATCTGGCCTCAATACAGACTCAGTTTCACCATCTTTTGCGGACCGTTCCGGCCAGCGGGCTGGTGATCGCGCCGAGCAACGACGACCACGTCGCCGAAGTACTCAACCAGGGCTGCTGGACCCCGGTTTCGCGCATCGGCGCAGCGCCGATCAAACAGGCGCCGTCGTGCGACAACGGCGAGCGCTGGAGCGCCGAGGATAACGGCAGCGCGGCAAGCCGGTTTGAAGTACGCCTGAACGACAAGACCCTCGGGGAGGTGAACTGGGGGATGCTGGGCGAGCACAACCTTCAGAACGGGCTTGCCGCGGTTGCTGCTGCGAGGCACGCAGGCGTGCCGGTGGAAACTTCACTCGCGGCATTAAGCCGCTTTGAAGGTGTTACGCGGCGCATGGACCTGATTGCCACGGTTGGCGAAACCCATGTCTACGACGACTTCGCCCACCATCCGACTGCGATACGCGCCACGCTGCAGGGTCTTCGCAACAAGGTCGGAAGCGAAGAGATCATCGCGGTAGTGGAGCCGCGCTCCCACACCATGTCGTTAGGGACCTTGCGCAGCGAGCTCATCATCTGCTGCGCTGCCGCAGATGAGGTGTACTGGTTTCGCGGTGACAACATCAAATGGGATCTCACGGAGCTGGTGCAGGCCTGTGTCATTCCCGCCCACCAGCATGACAACCTGGACCGCATGATCGAAGCTCTGGCCAGATTGCCCGACAAGCCCCGGCACATCGTCATCATGAGCAATGGTAGCTTCGGCGGTATCTACGAAAAACTCCCACCGGTATTAGAGGCACGCTAAACTCGCCAGGCCTGCCATCGGCTACATCGACCGGAGAACATCATGCGACGATTGCTCACCATGGGCGCCACCCTGGCCCTTTTTGTTCCTGCTCTTGTTTTTCTTCTTATTGTTCCTCTTTTTTTACCTGGAGGCGCAGCTCTGGCTGAAACGTGGTACCCGTCAAAATACGGTGCGCAGGACACCCTCGGCGCGATCAACAACCTCTCTGCAGAAAAGGTCGTGCAGGCCGCGAAGCTGGTAACGACCGGAAAGACCTACGCTCTGGGGGTAGAAACCGGCCCCGATTCGCCCGCCTACCCGCCACGCACCTACTCCATGACCGTCCTGCAGCCGGGCGACGGCACCGGCTCGACGATGGGCAGCAACCAGGCAACCGGCAACGACGACCTGATGACGGTATGGATGGGGATTGGCAGCCAGATCGACGGGTTGGGCCACATGGGCATCAATCACGTGTACTACAACGGCAATCGCGCTCAGGATTTCGTGACGCCCACCGGACTCACCAAGCTCAGCATCGATCGATTGCCTCCGATTGTAAGCCGCGGGGTACTGATCGATATGGCCGCGCATATGGGCAAACCAATTCTCGAGCCTGGTACCGCGTTCAACAGTCTCGAAATCAAGGCTGCGGCAAAAGCACAGAACGTTAAGATCGACTCAGGCGACGTCGTGCTGTTCCACACCGGCTGGATGAACGTCGTCGAAGATAAAGCTCGCTTCATGGCTGGCGAACCTGGACTCGGCGTCGACGGCGCCCGCTACCTGGCTGGTCTTGGGGTCGTTGCGGTTGGCTCGGATACCTGGGCGCTGGAAGTCCTGCCCAGCGAGGACCCCGCCCAGGCGTTTCCCGTCCACCCTGAACTGCTGGCAAAAAACGGCGTGTACATTCTGGAAAACATGGACACCCGGGCATTAGCCGCCGACGGTGTCCACGAGTTTCTGTTTGTGTTGGGTCAACCGCGATTCGTCGGCGCGGTGCAGGCGGTGATCAACCCCGTCGCGATAAAGTGATTGAGCTTCTGGCGGAAGACCAGGATCGGATTTGTGACCACATTCGAACCCTCGGCTGGATAGGTGCTGACGAGACCATAACCGGCCTCGCCAGCGCCGGCGAAGGCAACATGAACCGCACCTTGAGGGCGATGATGGCAAGCCGCTCCATCATCCTCAAGCAATCGGTTCCGTTCGTGGCGCGCTACCCGGAGATACCAGCGCCCGTGGACCGCATCGATATCGAAGCACGCTTCTATCACGCCATTGCCGCAGACCCCGAGCTCGCGATGCGCGTCCCTGATGTGATCGGCTACGATCCCGGCAATCACCTGATGTGTCTCGAGGACCTGGGCGTTGCCGAGGATTTTACCTACCTGTACGAACGCCGAAGTGTCGACGCCCCACAGACCCAGCAGCAGCTGAGGGCGCTCATCGGCTGGCTATCGCGTTTGCATGCGCTGCCAGTGAGCCCCGAACAGCTGCCCGACGGGCTCGACAACGTGGCCATGCGCGAACTGAATCACGCGCACATCTTCGAGATACCCTTGGATGCATACAACCCGATATCGCTGAGCCCCGGACTAACCCACACCGCAATCGAGTACGCGAATGACGCCGCGCTCAGGGACAGCGCCAGCCGACTCGGTGAGCTGTACCTGGGCCGAACCGCTGTGGAATCTGGCGAGGTTTTGTTGCACGGTGACTTTTACCCCGGCAGCTGGTTGCAGCACTCGACCATGGGCGCCACGATCATTGATCCCGAGTTTGCGTTCCTGGGTCCCCCCGAGTTCGACGTGGGGGTGCTGCTGGCGCATCTGACCCTGTGCGGATATCGGCAACCGCAGCAGACCTCGCTGTTGGACAGCTACTCGACCCCTCCAGGTTTCAATCGCGATCTCGCAGCGCAGTTTTCCGGAATCGAGATCATTCGCCGATTACTCGGCGTCGCGCAGCTGCCCTTGTCGGCCGACGACAGCACCAGGATCCACTGGCTTGCGAGCGCCCGTGAACTGGTTGTGCGAGCAGCAGGCCGAACGTGACGCGGCTCATCATCGACACCGACGTGGCGCTGGGGGCAGTTCACGAAAACCGGCCGCGTGACATCGACGACGGTTTCGCGATGGTAGAAGCGATCAACGCAACCGAACTCGACCTGGTGGGCGTGACCACCGTATACGGCAACGCGCCGCTGGAAACGGTTAGCCGTATCGCCAGCGAGATCGTCACCCACAAGAGCGCGGACGTCGCGGTGCGATCGGGGGCGGCGACCGCACTTGTGCAACTCGGGCCAGATGCGGATTTGCCGCCACCCAACGCGGCGGTAGAGTTCATCGCGCATCTTCTCGCGGACAAACCGGCGAGCGTGGCCGCCATTGGGCCGCTCACCAACATTGCGCTGCTGGTTCATCACTATCCACAAGTCCTGGCCAACATCGAGCAACTCATCATCGTGGCCGGGCGCAGCCCCGGCGCAGAGTTCTTTATCGGCAATGCGGGTCCGGTGGGAGATTTCAATTTCGAAAACGACGTCCGCGCGGCCAGGCTGGTGATGGGCAGTGGCGTACCACTGGTGCTGGCCGGGTTCGAACTCACCAGCCAGGTCACGATTACGGCCGTCGATCTGGAAACCATTCGCAACGCCGATACCGACTCCGCCCGGTACTTTTATCGCAACTCGCTGGCATGGTGTCGGTACTGGGTGGAACAGTTCCCCTCCGATACCGGATTCCACCCCTGGGATTCAGCCACCATCGCCTGGTTGCGCCACCCCGAATACTTCACCCACGAACAACGCGGCTGGCAGATACGTGAGGTGAACGACACCCATTGGCTGGAATGCGATGCCGCCTATGCCGGAAACAGGGTCACTTACTGCACGGGTTTTGCCCCGGACGGTGCGAGAGCATTCGTAGCTGATGTTGTCTCAACCGTGTACTAAGGTTGAGCGTCCCAACCCGACGATTTAACCCATGGCGCTACCCACCACGCTACGAAATTCCACCATTCTGATCTGCGTCGGCGCGCTGCTGGCGTGC
>JAYGEV010000043.1:0-10430 GCA_046582225.1 Pseudomonadales bacterium | reverse complement strand
CGCGGGATGTAGCCTGCAAAACCGCTGATGCCCACGTTTCGGGCATTGCTGGCGGGCAGCTGCGGCATAAGTTGGTACTCCTAATTCAAACTTCCAGCACGGTTTTGAAATCGCGCTCGATTCGTTTCCATTCCATGTGAAACCATGGGGTAAATTTGCCGCCCTCCTGCTTCAACTGCCGATCCAGTTCAGGCGGGTCGATCCATTGCCAGTCCCGTATCTCGGCGCCGTTGATGGCTGGTTCGGCATCGCTGTGCCCGGCGTACACCCAGCACAGCTCATGTTCTGTGCCAATGCCACGATAGTCAGCCTGGTATTCAAACTTATACAGATACTTTAGCGGAATCTGTAGCCCCAGCTCCTGTGCCAGGCGTCGCTGAACCGCGTCTGCCATGGTCTCGCCGCGGCGCGGATGGCTGCAGCAGCTGTTGGACCAGTAGTCGGGCCACAGTCTCTTGCCGGGCGCACGCTGATGAATGAGCAACTGACCTTTGCGGTTGAACACGAACAGCGAAAAAGCGCGATGCAGCACTCCGGGACCATCGTGACAGGCGGACTTTTCCAGGAACCCTGTTTCGCGATCCTCGGAATCGACCAGAATCAGTGATTCCCGCTCCGACGAAACGTCCTCAGATCTGGCCAGAGCCTGGCTCAAAGGATCTCCTGAAAATTGCTGCCTGATACTCGCGGCGGAGTCTACCGGAAATTGGCAGGGGGGTCTTTGCCGACTACCATGAGACGCTGCGCGCAACGCCAACGGAGGCAATTTTGTTTAGCTGGATGCTGCTGGGCCTGGTTGTGGGTGCCGCCGCCAAGCTCATCATGCCGGGCAGGGATCCGGGCGGGTTGTTCGTGACCATGCTCATTGGCATGGCGGGTGCCTTTGTCGGCGGCTACGCGGGAAGCCTGCTGGGAATTGGTGAGGTGTCGGGTTTCGATCTGTTGAGTCTGTCTCTCGCCACCGGTGGAGCGGTATTTTTGTTGATGGCCTACCGCGTGGTCAAAAGCAGATTTTAGCGCGGGTTGGGCTTGCCAGGTGCGGAGTAGCCCCACAGCCCGCTTCTGGTGACGCCGATGATGAAGATCAACAGCGATATGACAATGCCGGGCAGCATCGCCGCCAGCGGGGTGGTTTCTGCGATCAGCAACCCCAGCAGGATTGAACTGATCGGCGAGGACACCACGAAACTCAACAGCAGTACCGACAGGATCTGGGCGCGGTAGGTATCCGACGCGAGTTCCTGCACCGTGGTGCGCACCAGGGTGGTGGTTACCCCCATGTTCAGGCCCCAGGCCAGCATGACCAGGTAGAACAGCCAGAGGCTCGGCTGAAACCACAGTATTCCCAGGATGAACATACGGCTCAGCTGGAGGATCAGGAACAGGCGTCCGGGATGCTTGAGCGGCATGAACAGCAGCAGCAACGCGTTGGACCCGATGCTCCCGACCGTGAATACGATCATCACGGTTGCCAGGAACGCGGCGTCGCCGTGGTAAACCTCCTTGGCGATGTAGGGGATTGCGATGATGTAAGCGCCAGCGTTGAACAGGCTGGAGAAAAAGTTCAACGCGATGATGTTTCGGATCATCGTTGCCTTCCACGCCGCTTTCAGCCCGGCCGTGAGATTCGGCGGTGGACGTGCCGGTTGCGCGAGATGAGTCGGCGGCAGATCAGGTAGTCGGCGTACCGCGAAGATGCCCGCCAGGAACAGAATCGCCTGCCCGGCGAGCAGCGTCGGGAGTCCGAGCACGTCCAGGCGACCCCCGAGATAGATGCCGGTCATTCCGACCAGCGAGGTGACCACGGTCATGAATGTCACTGCGCGTTGCAGATCGATCCGCGCGACCCGGCTCAGGATGGCCTGTCGCGAGGGATCGCTGAGCGCCTGGATGCTCGCCATGGCAATACCGAACAGCACGACCCACCAGTAGCCCAGCCAGCCCTGGTTGTAGACCAGTATCAGCGCAAGTGGCGGCAACGCTATCAGCGTATGCATGATGCCGAGGTAGGTGCGGCCGTTAAAACGATCCCCGAGCACGCCGCCGAGCAGTAGAACCAGCAACGGCGGGAATTCGGCCAGGGAGCGCGCGAAGCCGGCTTCGTCTGCGGGCCGTTCCAAAACGCCCACGAGCAGCCAGGTGAACAGAAACCCCTGCAGGCTCATGCCGGCCATCCACAGGCTGGAACTCGTCAGGTACCAGGGATACGCCGAGCGGGGTGGAATTGCGGGCTGAGACAACGGTTGTTCGCAGGTGGGTTTGTTGTTTGGTGTGCATCATACCGCTACGCTCCATGCTTTGCCTGAGCGGGAGCATTGAGCGATGAATATAGGTGCGGTGATGGCCTTCAACCACCTGTTGAGCCCGGATTTCATGATCGACGCGGTGCGCGCGGTCGAGGCTGCGGGATTCAATTCCGTGTGGCTCCCTGAGCATGTGATGTTCTTTCCGGACTACGATTCCGAGTACCCGTATTCCGGTGACGGGAGAATTCCCGGCAATCCGGAGGGTGTCCTTGACCCGTTTACTGCGCTGACCTACATCGCCGCGGCAACCGACCGAATTCGCCTCGGCACCGGCATCTGTCTGGTCCCCCAGCGTCAACCGGTTTACACCGCGAAAATGGTGGCGGATCTGGACTATCTCTCCGCAGGACGAGTGGATTTCGGCGTCGGCATCGGCTGGCTGCGCGAGGAGTTCGACAATTTGCAGATGGACTTCAAAACCCGCGCCCGACGCTGCATCGAGTACCTTGAGGTGATGCAGGCTCTATGGGCGCCCGGTCTGTCCAGCTACGAAGGTGAGACGATCTCCCTCGAGCCCTGCCACTTCAATCCGAAGCCGATACAGCAGCCTCATCCACCCATCTTTTTTGGTGGTGAAAGCGATCCGGCTTTGCGTCGCGTGGTTTCGCATGGACAAGGCTGGTATGGAATGAACATGAGCCCCGAGGAACTCTCCCAACGCCTGACGCGGCTGTCTGAATTTGCCGCCGATGCGGCTAGACCGATCTCTGAGATTCGTATTTTCGTGTGTCCCAGCACCCACCCGGTGACCACCGAGACCGTTGCTCAGTATGCGGAGCTTGGTGTTGAGCAGCTGATCGTGCCGGTGATGGCGAGAAACCTGGACAAATTGCGCTCGCGGATGGAGCGAATGATGGCTATCACTGGGCTCTAGAAATAAAAACACGTTGTTATTCAATTGGTTAGGTCGACGTTTGGGATTAACAGTTTTGTGAAGTTCATTAACAATCCACCTACAGACAACAAACCCACTGTGCTTGCAGACTTGGTCCCACGATTTGCTCAGTAAGCGCCGCAATGAACATAGCCCGCAGCAACGAAAAGTCCAAGACCTGGTTTCGCTCCGAACGTGTGTTCGTCAGCAACACCGAGTGGTATTTCCACACCCGGGAGGGAGTGGACATTGGCCCGTACGAGTCCCAGTTCGAAGCAGAAATTGAAGCGGGGATGCTCAAGGAGCTGCTTCGTGAAGGATCTCAGGGACAGCGATGCATGGCTGTGATTCGCGAATTTGTGCTCGATTCGTACGCCATGGGCCATCCGCTCATTCCCAGTTTCAGCTCACCCGCACCCTGAAATCCGCACACCGTTCCTGACGCGCTGCGCTAACATGCGTGGAACGTCAGCACAGGGGTAATAGGGTGGTGCAAATCAACGGGGTTCTTGGCCCCATCAGTCCCGACGATCTCGGCTTCACGCTCATGCACGAACACGTCATGGTCTGCGCCAGCGGCCTGTGGGAGAGTTATCCTGACCTTCTGGGCGAGGATCGAGATGCACGAGCCATCGCGACCCTAAAAAAGGCGCGTGATGAAGGCATTGCCACCATCGTGGACGCCACCACTTTCGATCTTGGTCGAAACGCACCGTTGCTGAAAACGGTCGCGGCGGGCTCGGGCATCAACATTATCAACGTTACCGGCTGGTGGCTCGATGTGCCGCGGTTCCTGCGCGGAGTCGGCGTGAATCAAATGGCGGGCGAATTCGTACGCGACATCGAAGAAGGATTTCGTGGCACCGACATCAAGGCTGGCGTGCTCAAGTGTGCGGCCGATTTCGAAGGCGTCACCGCGCCGTTGGAGGTCATGGCACGAGCCGTTGCGCGCGCGCACAATCGCACCGGGGTGCCGATCATGGTGCATTCCTATCCGACCGGTCAGGTCGCGCGCCGGCAGATTCAGATCTTCAAAGAAGAAGGCGTCGACCTCAGCCGGGTGAAGATCGATCATTGCAACGACACCACCGACATCGAGTATCTCGAGTGGATCCTGGACCAGGGTTGCTACGTAGGGCTGGATCGATACCCGGGGCGTCTGGTGAGCCCGCACGCGCGAACGACTACTCTGAAGCGCCTGATGGATGACGGTTATGGAGACAGGCTTTGCCCGTCTCACGACTGCATCTGTTTGCATATTCACAAGGAACAACCGGATGGCTCGATTCCCGAAGAGCATGAGTTCACGCGCCACAACCCCGAGCAGTACCTGTACATCAAGCGCTTCGTGATTCCCGATCTGCTGGAAATGGGTGCCACCGACCAGGACGTGCATACGTTGTTCGTCGATAACCCCCGGCGTTTCCTGTCCGGCGAGTAGAACGTCCCGGTCGGGGGGGGTCAGTCGCTCGCCAGCGCTACGACCGGATCCAATCGTGCCGCGTTGCGTGCCGGAGTGAAGCCGAATACCAGCCCGGTGGCAGCGGCACAGGCGAATGCGACGATCATCGGCAACCCGGTGAAGGTAACGCTCACCTCGCTGAACAGCAGAGAAATGAACAGCCCGATCACGATGCCAAGCCCGATCCCGATCAACCCGCCCACGCCCGACACGACCATGGCCTCCACCAGAAACTGGACCAGAATGTCGCTGCGCCTCGCTCCGGTGGCGACCCGTATGCCGATTTCGCGGGTACGTTCGATGACCGATACCAGCATGATGTTCATGATGCCGATGCCACCTACCAGGAGCGAGATCGCACCGATCGCGCCGAGAATCAGCGTCGCGATAGACATGGCTTCGTCCATGTTTTCCCGCATTTCGGTGCTGTTGAGAACGTTGAAATCTTCCTCGCCATGGAGTTCGGTGAGCAGTAGCCGCAGCTGGGTCTCGGTGCGGTCGATGCGGGACGAATCCGTTACTGTCACCGTGAGCGCCCGCAGTGAAGTCTTCCCGAACAAACGTCGCGCGCCGGTCTTGAGCGGAACGAATACAACATCGTCCTGATCGTTGCTACCGAATCCGGAAGCGCCCTTCTGGGTCATGGTGCCGATCACCAGAAACGGCACGTTTTTGATCAGAACATACTCACCCAGCGGATTGCCGCCATCGGCAAACAGGTGCTCTAAAGCGGTGGCGCCGAGAACCGCGACAGGTGCGTGAGACTCGCTGTCGTGATGATTGAAAAACACTCCGCTCGCCAGCGGCCAGTCCCGAACCACGGGAAACTCGGCGGAGGTCGCGGTAATGTTCGATTCATAGTCCACATTGCCGATGCGCACCATTGCGGTGCCTCTAAGTTCGGGCAGTACCGCGGCAACGTTCTCAACATTTACCGCGATGGCTTGAGCGTCATCGAAGGGCAGTTTTGCACGCGGAAACTCTTTGATGTTCGGCCAGACCGCGAGTCGATTGGCGCCTAACGCGTTGATTTCGAGCGCAAGCCGCTGTTTTGCTCCTTCACCGATCGCGAGCATCGTAACCACCGAAGCGACCCCGATAACCACACCGAGCAATGTCAGAAACGTGCGAAACGGGTTGGTCCTGAGGGATCGCATGGCCATTCGAGTCGCCTCGATGGTGTCGCCGAAGGAAGCCGCGGTCTGGGCGTTATCGACGGGTACCGTGAGATCAGGCAACTCGACCATTCCAGCCTGTGGTGATTGCCCATCCGTGCCGCTGTCGCGAACAATTCGGCCGTCGAGCATTTCTATTTGTCGGTCGGTTTGCGCCGCGACTTCGTGATCATGGGTGATGATGATGACCGTGTGCCCCCGCCGCGCAAGATCGCTGAGCAACGCGATGATTTCCGTACTGCTTTGCGAGTCAAGCGCTCCGGTGGGTTCGTCGGCAAGAATAATCTGGCCCCCGTTCATCAGGGCGCGGGCGATGGAGACGCGTTGTTGCTCGCCTCCTGATAGCTGATTCGGACGGTGACCAGAACGATCACCCAGGCCGAGAGATGACAGCAGCTGATTCGCACGATCACGCCGCCGGGCGTAGGACATACCGGCATATATTGCGGGTATCTCGACATTCTCCTCGGCCGTGGCGGTGGGTAGCAGATTGTAATTCTGGAACACGAATCCGAATGCCTCGCGCCGCAACCAGGCCAGGCCGTTCGCGTCAAAACTTTCGACGTCACGCCCGGCCAGCCGGTAGGTGCCGTCGGTTGGCCGGTCGAGGCATCCCAGCAGGTTCATCAGCGTGGTTTTTCCAGAACCGGATTGCCCCATGATGGCAACGAACTCACTGGCATCGATAGACAGCGAGATGCTATCGACCGCTCGTACCTCGACGCCGCCGCCCGTAACGAAGGTGCGGGAAACTTCGCGCAACTCGATCAACGGAACGATATGGGCAACCTTGCCCGGTACCGATGACCCCAGATCCTGGTCGGTTGCCACGCCCATGATCTACCCGCTAATTGCGGAACGGGCCCCGGGTGCGTCTTACCGGCGGGAGCCGGTCTTCCTTGATTCCGGCGACTACTTTGTCTCCCGCCCGCAACCCCGACAATACTTCAGCAGAAATTCGATTGGATAAGCCCACCTGGATTGATCGCGTTTGCCGGGAGCCGTCTTCACCGATGAGTTCAACGCTGGCCGAGTTGGCCTGCGCGTCCCTGGTCAACGCGGCAATGGGAATCTTGAGTACGGACCGCGCGGCCGCGGTGACGAAAAAAATCTGCGCCGTCATGCCAGGCAGCAGCGCGCTATCGGTGTTGTCAGCGTCGAACAACACCGGATAGGACACCACGTTGTTGACGATTGTCGGCGTAGGTTGGATTTGCCGTACCTCGCTGTACCATCGCCGTTCTCCGCCCCCCAGCGTCGTGAAGTACACGCTGGTGCCTTCGTGGAGTTTGCTGACGTCAGCTTCCGAAACTTCGGCTTCGACGGTCATCGTCCCCAGGCTGGCGATACGTAATATCGTGGGTACGCGCTGGGTTGCGTTGAGCGTTTGTCCTTCGGTCAGGTTGATCGCAACCACAGTGCCGGACATCGGGGCGTAGATCCTGCTGTAGCCGAGTTGCGCTTCGTCGCTGGCGAGGCCGGCCTGACTTCGCTCGATTTTCGACTGCAGGTGCGCCAGTTCGGATTTCGCGCGGGCGAGCTCGTTGGTGGCTTTGTCAAATCCTTCCTGGGTGGTCAGATTGTCGTTCATCAGCTGGCGTTGTCGCGCTTCACTGGCCTGGGCGAGCGTCAACGCGGCCTGCCGCGACGACAGCTGCGCTTCATCTCCCTGCAGGCTCGCGCGGCTCGCCTTCACCCGATTGATCTGAACTCTGGCGTCTATTTCCGCGAGCAGGGCACCCGTGCTGACCCGATCACCGATTTGTACGTGCAGCCTGTCGAGCTGTCCTGACACCTGAGCGCCCACATCTACGAACTCGCTGGGTTGCAAACTTCCAGCGGCGGTCACGAGTTGCTCAATATCGCCGAGCTCGATGGTTGCGATGAGAGGCTGAAACTCGGGATCGCCCTCCCGCGTGCCGAGCAACGTCCATCCGCCGATCAGGATCGACGCGAGAAATGCCACCAGCCAGGGATTTCGTCGCATCCAGCCGCGCGTGGTGTGGGTCGGCTCGGCGCTGGTGCCCGAGTGTGTCGAGAGCGTGTCGCCGCCTGGGATCTCGCCAACACTGTTTGCCGCGTTGCGATTCATGAAACACCGTTGCCTGGTTGTGCGCCGATTGTAACGCGATAACCGATTGCTGCCGTGTCCTGCAAAAAGTCCTGGCGAATGGGGGCATAATATTCGCTACCTTCACCGGGAGAGCGACTATGCCGCGTTTACGTCAAGTCAGTCGGGCCGATGCACCCGAGCACATTCAGCGCATGTACGGGGCTTTGTTCGGAGATCGTGACCCGGTGGCCGAACCTGGCACCGACACCGGGACACCCGGAGACTGGTGGACAGTGTTCGCTGTGGTCCCGGATTGTTTTGATCACGCCGTCGCCGGATTTCAACTCTATCGCAGCGATAAACGTGAGCTGGACGCCAAACTTCGTGAGCTCGCTCAGACTCGGGCAGGATATGCGCGCGGGAGTCAGTTCGTGTTCTCCCAACACTGCAAATCCATGCGCTACCTTGGCTTCAGTGAAGAACAGATCGAAGCGATTCCGCATTGGCAGGCGGCGGATTGTTTCGATGAAATCGAACGCCTCGTGCTGGCGTATTCAGATTGTCTCGTGATCCAGGGTGGGCGCACGCCCGATGGTCTGTTCCAGGCATTGCAGTCCCACCTTGACGACGAGGAGATTCTCGAGCTGACCTACATCACCTGCATGTACGACATGCACGCCACGATGTGTCGAGCGCTGAAACTCGAATACGATGATGTGCCTGAACGAATTGTGGAAATTCCGGCGCCGGAAAACCCGGAACCCACACAAGACATTCTTCAGGCGGTGGACGAGTAGCCTGGGCGCGCATCATCGAGCGTGTGCCTCCTCGTCGGAGTTCGCGATAGAACTATCGTTGAACACGTCAAGCCGGGCGTCATATACATCACTGCGCATATCAAATGCCCCCATGATGCTGTGGAATACGTTTTTTTGAGAATGACCGTCTCGTTGTCCGAGCTGGGTGAAGGTAATTCCTTTGCGATCCGCAAACTCCGATGACATCCAGACGATGAAGGGTACATTTTTCTGTTCGTCGGGCGCGATCGAGAAAGGAGCGCCGTGCAGATAGAGACCATGCTCCCCGAGGGACTCGCCGTGATCAGATATGTACATGAACACAGCGGACGTGTTCATCAGGTTGTTGAGCAGGTGGATGACTCGACCCAGAAAATGGTCGGTATACAAAATCGTATTGTCGTAGGCATTGCGCAACTCGTCTCGGCTGCACTGGTTTAGCGCAACCGACCTGCATACCGGTGTGAACAATTCAAACTGCCTGGGGTATTCAGAGTAGTAGGACGGACCATGGCTGCCCCTCTGGTGAAGAATCACAAAGACGTTGTGGCGCTTAGATGATCGAATACGTTCTGATAGTCCGGTAAGCAACACTTCGTCATGGTCACATCCTGTACCTGTGCAATCCTGCTTGAGGTCGCGGCCGCGTTGGAAGCTCTGGACCTTGATCGACGGTTCCCCCCAGTTGGTGGTTCGCCATACCACATCGATCCCCTGGCGCTGAAGATAGCTGGGCAACGGCTCGTATCGTTCAGAAAAAACTGAACCGGTATCGGTGTGTGACAAAATACAACGCAGCGACGCGGTGGTGTAGGTGGAACATGCGATTGCGTTCTTCAGCACAACAACCCCAGACTCCGTGAGCGAGGGGTTGGTGGGTCTGGCGTAGCCGTAGAGGGAAAAGTTCTGCGCACGCGCAGCCTCTCCTATTACCAGGACGACCACTGTTTTGTCGTTGGTCGCAAAGATAGCAGGTGGTAGCAGCGCGTATTCATGCGAACTCCGCAAAGGCGCGGACTGGTATCGCACGACGTTGACGACATACGACCACGGCATGACCATGCCCCCGAGCTTCTTCGCGTTCTCATCAATCCAAAGCCAGGTGCCAGAGGCCAGGTAAATCCATCCGAGCCCGATGAATACCGTCGCCAGGGCAGTCACTGCCAACCGCAACCGGCCAGCGCTCTGAATGCGAATGATCGCCAACAGCCCACATGGCAGTAGCCCAAAAACTAACAGGTACCCGAACAACTTCGGATGAAGAAATCCTGCGGCCTCCGCGAAGTTTGTGTTTAGCACGTTCCCCCATCATGGATTTGTCCAATACCACCTGATAGGTCAAGACAAAGTAGAGCGAGATAGAGTTTGCCAGCGCCACCAGCATGCACAGTGGTTTGACAAGTCGGTGTGTCAGCAGGAGCACTAGAAAAAGCGCTGCAGCGGTAACCGTGAATACCGCAACGATCAATGTGATCAGGGTCCCAATGCCGGTGAAGGAGAGGTCGTCGAGATCGGCCAGTGCAAACGAGTAAAGCGGCAGGTGAAACAGTCCCGCGTTGACCAGAGCAATCACGAACACGAACTTGATTGCGCCAGTCTCGTATCGCGATCGCTCCACGAACTTCGATGCTCGTGTGAGCCAACCGGACAGCTTTTCAGGGGATTGCTGATTCTGATTCATTGTCTGCAACTATCGCGGGGTTTTGTGTGCTTCAAGGCGCACAGAGGTCAGCCAGCTTGTGAGTAGCCATAGCGATGTAATG
>JAYGEV010000603.1:0-5520 GCA_046582225.1 Pseudomonadales bacterium | reverse complement strand
AGAGCGAGTTTATGAATTCGGTCAACGAAACCGGCTCGTTCGACGATGCGGTTGTCGCAGAGATGACCCAGGCCATCGAAGCGTACAAGGCCCAGGCGAACTTTTAGCCATGGCCGTAGGCAAGGAAATAAAAAAGAAGATCGGCAGCGTGGAAAATACGCAGAAGATCACCAGCGCGATGCAGCTGGTGGCGGCGAGCAAGATGCGTCGGACCCAGGAACGGATGCGCGAAGGAAAGCCGTACGCCGAGAAAATCCGCGCGGTGATCGGGCATCTGGCAAATTCCAATCCGGAATATCGCCACACCTACATGGTTGCCCGGGACGTCGCCCGCGTTGGCTACCTGGTGGTTTCTACCGACAAGGGATTGTGCGGCGGGTTGAACATCAACCTGTTTCGGGTGATCGTTCGCGCCATGGCCGAGCATCACCAGGAAAACATCGAGGTGGATCTCGGCTTGATCGGCAACAAGGCTGCGGCGTTTTTCCGTTCTGTGGGTGGCAACGTGACCGCCGCCATCAGCAATGTCGGTGAAAG
This sequence comes from Pseudomonadales bacterium, assembly GCA_046582225.1. Lineage (GTDB taxonomy): Bacteria > Pseudomonadota > Gammaproteobacteria > Pseudomonadales > Azotimanducaceae > JAYGEV01. The sequence goes on along the minus strand of JAYGEV010000603.1, from coordinate 4,983 downwards.
GCCGGTTCTGGCGGATCTCATCGGGGGTATCAAGGTGATGCTCGATTCGTATGAGGAAGGCACCATCGATCGTCTTTACATCGTTAGTAACGAGTTCGTCAACACAATGACGCAAAGGCCGGTTATCCGGCAGTTGCTGCCGTTGGATCCGGATGCCGACCAGGTTTTTCAGCATCGCTGGGACTACATTTACGAGCCCGACGCCAGGGAGCTCATCGAAGGGCTCGTCACCCGCTTTATCGAATCCCAGGTGTTTCAGGCGGTGGTTGAAAATGGTGCGTGCGAGCAGGCGGCCAAGATGGTGGCGATGAAGAGTGCCACCGAAAATGCGGAGAAGCTCATCGATGAGCTGAAGCTGATCTACAACAACGCTCGTCAGGCTGCCATCACCCAGGAAATCGCCGAAATCGTCAGCGGCGCGGCGGCGGTGTAGCCCGCGATAAAAGGGCAGCCGCGCACGAGATAAAACGAAAGATTAGATTGAAGAGGCACCTAGATTGAAGAGGCACAAGGCATGAGCAGCGGTCAAATCGTACAAGTCATCGGCGCCGTTATCGACGTTGAGTTTGCGCGCGAAGACATACCCAAGATTTACGATGCATTGAAGGTCACCCAAACCGGACTCACCCTCGAAGTCCAGCAGCAGTTGGGCGACGGCGTGGTTCGTGCCATTGCGATGGGTTCGTCCGATGGCATTTCGCGAGGCCTCGAGGTGACGAACACGGAGCAGCCGATCACCGTTCCGGTGGGAGAGGAAACGCTCGGGCGAATCATGAATGTGCTCGGTGAGCCCATCGATGAAAAGGGCCCGGTGAATGCAAAGCAATCCATGCCGATTCATCGCAAGGCTCCGAGCTATGAAGACCAGAAAGGCGGCAATGAGATCCTCGAAACAGGGGTAAAGGTGATCGACCTGATCTGCCCGTTCGCCAAAGGTGGCAAGGTGGGCCTGTTTGGTGGTGCCGGGGTGGGTAAGACGGTGACCATGCTCGAACTCATCCGCAATATCGCCACCGAGCACTCGGGCTTGTCGGTGTTTGCCGGCGTGGGTGAGCGGACCCGGGAAGGCAACGACTTCTACTATGAGATGAAGGAGTCGGGGGTTCTCGACAAGATATCGCTGGTTTTCGGCCAGATGAACGAACCGCCGGGCAACCGTTTGCGGGTCGCGTTGACCGGCCTGACCATGGCTGAGCAGTTCCGCGACGAGGGACGTGACGTACTGTTGTTTATCGACAACATTTATCGATTCACGCTCGCGGGCACCGAAGTATCCGCGCTGCTCGGGCGCATGCCCTCGGCGGTGGGGTACCAGCCAACCCTCGCCGAGGAAATGGGTCAGCTGCAGGAGCGAATTGCGACGACGAAATCCGGCTCCATTACCTCAGTGCAAGCCGTGTACGTGCCTGCCGATGACCTCACCGACCCTTCCCCGGCGACGACATTTGCGCACCTTGATTCAACCGTGACTCTGTCGCGGGCGATCACCGACCTTGGCATTTACCCGGCGGTGGATCCGCTGGACTCCACCTCGCGCCAGCTCGACCCGCTGGTGGTTGGCGAGGAGCACTACGAGGTCGCTCGCGGGGTGCAGCAGATGCTGCAGCGGTATCAGGAACTGCGCGACATCATCGCGATCCTCGGAATGGATGAGCTGTCCGAGGAAGACAAGCTCCTGGTCTATCGCGCCAGAAAAGTGCAGCAGTTCCTGTCGCAGTCGATGTTTGTTGCGGAGCCGTTTACGGGCCAACCCGGCGTGTACGTGACTCGCGAGGACACCGTGCGCAGCTTTAAAGCCATCCTGGACGGTGATTACGATCACCTGCCGGAGCAGACGTTCTACATGGTGGGTACCATCGAAGACGCGGTCGAGAAAGCCAAGACGCTGGACAGTTAGGAGCAATCGCAATGGCCATGACCTTTCACTGCGACATTGTCAGCGCCGAGAAGGAAATCTTTTCGGGTCGAGTGACGATGCTGAGCGTTACCGGCTCCATCGGTGAACTCGGGATCATGCCGGGTCATGCGCCCCTGCTCACCGGGATTCGTCCGGGCCCCGTTCGTCTGCGGATGGACGACGGAGAAGAAGAGGTGTTTTTTGCCTCGGGCGGTTTTCTGGAGGTGCAACCGGGCGTTGTGACCATTCTTGCGGATACCGCATTGCGAGCCGAGGACATCGATGAAGCGTCCGCGGTTTCCGCTCAGCAGGAAGCAGAACGGGCGCTCGCCGACCAGGTTGCCGATATAGAGTTCTCCGCCGCCACGGCGATGCTTGCCGAGGCGACCGCGCGTCAGCGAACCTTGGCGGAACTGCGTAAACGGCGACGCTGATAACGTAACCTTTGTTTACAAAACGGGGGAACAGTCGTCACCCCTTTTTATTGGCGCGGGCCCTATAATCAGTAGTGTACGCCACTCATTCTGGCGCTCTGGACTCTACCGAACGCGTTCCACTCGATGGAAATTATGTCGAACCAGCCCGCATCGCAACTTCCGAGCAGCAACCTGGAAATCATCGTCCTGGCGGCTGGCCAGGGTACGCGGATGAATTCCAGGCTTCCGAAGGTTCTGCATACGCTGGCCGGACGCCCGCTGCTGGCCCATGTTCTTGATCGAGTCGCCCAGCTGAATCCGCAACGAATTCACGTCGTCGTTGGACACATGCGCGACGCGGTCCGCGATGCGGTTCGAGCCACCAACCCGGATCTCGAGGTGAACTGGGTCGATCAGGCCGAACAGCTGGGAACCGGTCATGCGGTCCAGCAGGTACTGCCGTGGGTGGCCGATGATGCAACGCTGCTGGTGGTGTTGGGCGATGTCCCGCTGATTACGACTCAGACGCTGCACAACTGTGTCACCACAGTCCCGATGGACGGTGTTGCGCTGGTTACCGCAGACTTCGCTGACCCGGCCGAGCTGGGCCGGATCATGCGAGATGGGTCGGGGGCTATCCAGTCTATCGTCGAGTTCAAAGATGCTGATCCTGCGCAACGCGCGGTCCAGGAAATCAACTCCGGCATCATGGCGGCAGCGCCTGACGTGCTGCAGGGATTGTTGTCACAGGTGCGCCCACGTAACGCCCAGGGCGAGTACTACCTGACCGACATCGTGGCGTTGGCGGTGACCGGCAATGTGCCGGTACGGAGCCTCAAAGCGAGCAGCAGCGAGGAAGTCAGGGGGGTCAACGACCGCATTCAGCTCGCCGGGCTTGAGCGACACTACCAGGGCGAGCGGGCGCGGGCGCTGATGCGAGATGGTGTGGCCATCGCGGATCCGGCGAGGCTTGATATCCGTGGTGAGGTCAGCGCCGGTATCGATTGCTTTATCGACGTAAACGTCGTGCTCGAAGGACGGGTGGTGCTTGGTGAGGGAGTCATGATTGGCCCGGGAGCCGTAATTCGTGACTCCGAGCTCGGCGATGGGGTGCGTGTGCTTGCGCATACCGTCATTGAAGGGGCTCAGGTTGCGGCCGATTGCGTGCTGGGTCCGTTTGCCCGCATACGACCGGGCACCGAGCTTGGTGCCGGGGTCAGGATTGGAAATTTTGTCGAGACCAAGAATTCTATTGTCGGTGCCGGCAGCAAAGCCAGCCACCTGGCTTACCTGGGCGACGCGACCCTCGGCGAAGGCTGCAACGTCGGCGCCGGTACGGTCACCTGCAACTATGACGGCGTCGACAAACACCGAACGACCATCGGTGACGGTGTGTTTATCGGCACAAATGCGACCCTGGTTGCCCCGCTGGTCATCGAAGATGGGGCCTATATTGGCGCCGGGTCGACCATCACCACCACGGTCGGCAAAGACGAGTTGGCGGTAGGTCGCGGCCGGCAACGCAACCTGCAGGGCTGGGACCGACCGGACAAACGCGCCGCTCGAAACGACCAGAAATCAAAGACCAAAAAATAAAGGAAAGAAGATTATGTGCGGCATCGTTGGCGCAGTCGCTGACCGCAACGTCCCGCCGATTCTCATGGAGGGATTGCAGCGGCTGGAGTATCGCGGCTATGACTCCGCCGGGATCGCGGTTGTGTCGTCTACGGATCAGAACCTGGATTGCCGGCGCCAGGTGGGCAAGGTCAAACAGCTGGCAGACCATCTCAAGGCCAACCCCTGTCTCGGCCGGATCGGAATAGCACATACCCGCTGGGCCACTCACGGGGTCCCAAGCATCGACAACGCCCACCCACATATTTCCAACGACCGCATCTGTCTGGCGCACAACGGCATCATCGAAAACTTTGAGGCGTTGCGCGAAGAGCTCAAGCAGGAAGGGTATTGCTTCAGCTCGGAAACCGACTCAGAAGTCATTGTGCATCTGGTGGATTTATACTACGCCAAGGGCGCCTCGTTGCTCGAAGCGCTGCGTGCCTCGGTCAAGCGTCTCGAGGGCGCCTACGCCATCGGCGTGATTGCCCGGGACGATCCCGACCACATAGTTGCCGCGCGTATGGGCAGCCCGCTGGTCGTGGGCAAGGGCCTCGGTGAGAATTTTATTGCGTCGGACCCGCTGGCGCTGCGACCGGTAACCGACCGCTTCATCTTTCTCGAAGAAGGTGATCTGGTTCAGATCAGTCGCGACGACATCCTGATATGGAATATCGACGATGAGTCGGTAATTCGTGCGAGCGTCAAGGTGGTGCTCGGCGAAGACGATGTCAGTCGGGGAAACTATCGCCACTACATGCAGAAGGAAATCCATCAGCAGCCCCAGGTATTGCAGGCGACGCTGGAAGGTCGCATCGGCAGAACGCGGGTGCTGGAACCGGCATTTGGGGTCAAGGCGCCTGAGATTTTCGACCGGGTAAAGGCGGTGACCATGGTCGCTTGCGGGACGAGCTTTTACGCAGCCTCAGTGGCCCGCTACTGGATCGAGGAACTGGCCGGCGTTCCGTGCCAGGTGGAGATCGCCAGTGAGTTTCGCTACCGCAAGGTGGTGGTTCCCGAGGGCAGTCTGTTTGTCACGATCTCGCAATCCGGTGA
>JAYGEV010000590.1:0-3180 GCA_046582225.1 Pseudomonadales bacterium | reverse complement strand
ATGGTGCCGACGAAAATTCGATATATCTCTCTCCGGCACCGCTGTATCACGCCGCGCCGCTCGGATTCACGATGGGCTGCCTGCGCTACGGGGTCCAGGTGATCGTCATGGAGCACTTCGAAGCCGAGCTTGCGCTGCGCTACATCGAGCAATATCGCATCACCCACAGTCAGTGGGTGCCGACCATGTTCGTGCGCATGTTAAAGCTCCCGGATGACGTTCGCTTGCGCTACGACGTGTCCTCGTTGCAATGCGCGATCCACGCGGCCGCTCCATGCCCGGTTCCGATCAAGGAGCAGATGATCCAGTGGTGGGGCCCTGTGATCTACGAATATTACGCGGGGACCGAAGGCAACGGATTCGTGCAGCTGAACTCCGAAGAATGGCTGGCGCACAAAGGTTCAGTGGGCCGGGCGTTGATGTGTGAACTGCATATTTGCGATGACGCGGGTGCCGAATTGCCGGTGGGGGAGCAGGGCGCGATTTTTTTCGGGGGTGGCGGCAGCTTCGAGTATTACAAGGATCCGGAGAAAACCGCCGATTCGAGACATGAAAAAGGCTGGAGCACATTGGGAGATGTGGGTTATCTGGACGAAGACGGTTATCTGTACCTCACCGACCGAAAGCATTTCATGATCATCTCCGGGGGTGTGAACATCTACCCGCAGGAGGCCGAAAACGTGCTCATCACCCACGATGCCGTCATCGACGTGGCGGTATTCGGAGTCCCGCACGCAGAGTTTGGCGAAGAGGTGAAGGCGGTCGTGCAGCCTCGGGACATGGCCGGGGCGACCCCCGAACTGGCCATTGAATTGATGGACTACTGTCGCTCTCAGCTGTCTCACATCAAATGTCCGAGGTCGGTGGATTTTCGCGCTGAGCTGCCACGTCATCCGACTGGCAAACTCTACAAACGCCTGCTCAAGGATGAGTACTGGGCCAACGCATAGCGTATTGGCCTGTCAGCGGTCGACGGTGGTCGACGGTATCCGTCGACGGCATCCAAAGACCGTTTCAACGACCCTGAAGCAGGTTTGCGGGCGAATACTGATCGGTTAACACGCGCGCTGAAGTGTCCCAGTCTGGTTTTGTTTTCATCGCTTTTGCGTGTTGATCCGGTTTGACGCCGAACCGTCGCAGTCGGGGCCCGAGATCGTGTGCTCGTTGCTGCAGGACCTCACGCGCAGGCAGTTCTCCTGAGGTTGCCAGGATGATGCGATTAGCGCTCGCCGCCGACTTCAGGTTGAAAAATGTCCCGAATACCGCCTGATAGGTCGTGGACTCGTGGTGATAGAGCTGGCTGATGGAAAATGTGTTGGCGACCACCACCGCGTCATCGCTCATCAGCCTCTGAGTCTCCTCGAGATACTCGCGAGTCATCAGATGCTCGGGAATGTAGTCGCCGTTGAACGCATCGAGCATGATCAGATCGTAGGTATCGCCGCGCAGCCCGGCGCGCTTGGTGAACACCCGGGCATCCTGGGTGAACACTTCAATGTTCGCAGTTGGCTCGAAGCCGAAAAAATCTCGAGCAACGGTCGCGACCGCCGGATCTATCTCGACAACATGGATAACCGCTTCCGGGAACAGCCGGGCCAGGGCCGTTGGCAGAGTACCCCCGCCCAGACCGATAATTAGAATTCGCGCGGGCTCCGGCTGGAGCAGCAGGCTTGCCATCATCATCCGGGTATAGGCAAAGACCATTTCGTTGGGCTTTCGGGTGTCAACGCAGGACTGATTGCGTTGATTGCGCCGAATGCTGAATTTCAGGCACAGCAGAGAGCCGCGTTGGTCCACCAGTATGGTGCTGTACAGCGAGCGCTCCCGGTGGACGACGCGTGCGTCGGTGAGGGTCGAGGCTAAACCGCAGGCGAGTGCCAGGATGACCATAATCAGGATTCGCATCAGCCGCTCGGTCCCTCGGCGGAAAAACCCCGGTGCGCAAGCACCCCAATGACACCCATCACAACCAGCGAGACGGTCATCAGAGTAAGGATGGTGTTCATTTCGAACCAGAGTACGAAGTAGAACGATGTGGCCAGCGTTCCCAGCGCACTGCCGAGCGTCGACATGAAATACAGGCGCCCCGCAATGTGTCCGGATGCCTCGGTGGATTCCACCAGCAGGCGCACCGAATACGGGGAGATCATGCCTAGAATCGCCGTTGGCACGATGAACAGCATCGCCGACGCCAGCAGCGAACCGTAGCGGACGTCCAGGATGCGGGTAAATATCCAGTCCATTGCCGGCTCGGCGAAATAGACCAGAGGATATAGTGCGACCGCGGCGACGAGAAAAATAATTCCGAGGCGCTGGAGCGAAGGATTCTTGAGCGACAACTGCCCGCCGAACAGATAGCCGAGCGACAGCGACAGCATGAAAACCGTGATGATGCTGCCCCAGACGTAGATGCTGCTGCCAAAGTAGGGCGCCAGCACGCGGCCGCCAAGCAACTCCAGGGACATGATGACGAAGCCGCCGATGAAGGCGAGCGTGTAGACAATCAATCGCATGTGGGGAGTTGCAGTTGCGCGTGAAACCGGGAATTCTGGAACCCGCGCGACGATAACAGGGAGTGGCCTCATGGAGATAGGGGTGACAATCCGCAACATGGGGCCGCAGTCCTCAACGCAGACGCTGAGGGAGTGTGCCCAGGCGGCTGAATCACTCAACTTTGAATCCCTTTGGATCACCGATCACATAGCAATTCCCCCTGACGACGCACAAGGAAGCGAAGGTCGCTACCTGGATCCGCTGACCACGCTGGCCTATCTCGGCGGCATCACCAGCACGATCAAACTCGGCACGGGAGTCATCATTCTTCCGTACCGAACGCCTTTGCCCATGGCCAAACAGGTCGCTACCGTTCAGGAATTGACCGGTGAACGATTGCTGCTTGGGGTCGGAATCGGCTGGATGCATGCTGAATTCAAAGCGCTCGGTATCGAGCGTCGCACACGCGGCGCGGTTGCCGATGCGACGCTGGAATTCCTCAATCGCTGTTTCGCGCAGGAGGTCCTCGAGGCTAACGGGCAGGAGTTCCTGTTTCGTCCGCAGCCGGCGAAACCGCCGGTCTATGTCGGGGGCGCCGCTCCTCACGCGTTGCGGCGCGCAGCCAAACTGGCCGACGGATGGTTGCCCATGGGGCTCGAACCGGCCGCACTGGCCACCGCGATGGGC
>JAYGEV010000564.1:0-1712 GCA_046582225.1 Pseudomonadales bacterium | reverse complement strand
ACGTTTCAACATTGCCGATGTGACGCCCGGAGACGATTACGGGGCAATGGAACAGGCGTTGCGTCGGCGCTATACGCGGCTCAAGCAAGGCGAGGGCAAGCTGCCCGACGTACTGGTCATCGACGGTGGGAGAGGGCAATTGGCGCGTGCCCACGAGGTTCTGATGGAACTGCAGGTAGACGATGTGTCAATTCTCGGGATCGCCAAGGGTCCCGGTCGCAGACCGGGTTTTGAGAAATTCTTCACCGACAGTGGCGAAATCCCGATTGCGCCACAGGGCGACGCCGCGCATCTCCTGCAGCACATTCGCGATGAAGCGCACCGCTTTGCGATTACCGGCCATCGCCAGCGACGCCAGAAGCAGCGCCGACGTTCGGAACTCGACGACATCGCCGGCGTGGGCCCGAAGCGTCGCCGGGAACTCCTTACACACTTCGGCGGGCTTGCCGCGGTAAAAGGCGCGAGCATTGAGGAGATTTCCAAGGTCGAGGGGATCAGCCATAAACTTGCTGGAGAAATCTACGGTACGCTCCACGCCGAGTGAACAGGGCCGTTACAATACGATCATGAATCAGATGATGAACCTTCCTAACCTGTTGACGCTGTCGCGTATTTTTCTGGTGCCCGTATTCGTAGTCGTGTACGTGATACCAGGGGAGGGCACCTATGTGTATGCGGCTGCATTGTTCGCGCTTGCGGCGTTCACGGACTGGCTCGACGGCTATCTCGCCAGGCGGCTCAATCAGACCACGGCGTTCGGTACGTTTCTGGATCCGGTAGCGGACAAGCTGATCGTGGTCACCGCGTTGGTGCTCCTCATCGGCCATCACAATACGCTGTGGTTTACTCTCCCTGGTCTCATCATCGTGGGCCGAGAGATCGTCATCAGTGCATTGCGCGAGTGGATGGCAGAAATGAATCGGCGTGGGCTGGTCGCCGGGACCTGGCTCGGGCGATTGAAAACCACCTTCCAGATGATCGCGATGGTGGTGCTGCTGGCCAACCCCCCCAGCTTCGATCGGCCCTGGGTCATCATCGGCTATGTGTTGTTGTACGTCGCCGCGATCATGACGCTGGCATCGATGATTATCTACCTGAAGGCCGCATGGCCGACGCTGCGCCTCGGGTTGGAGGGGGCGTCCAATCCGAGGCCGTCGGACGGCCCTGGCGATGCTCAGAACGATACGCCCATGGATACTCGCGATCAGGGCTAAAGCCCGCTAGAATGCGCGGCTCGCCGCCCAGCGGCGATTCTTAAGGGCTGAGTGGCAGAGTGGTTATGCAGCGGACTGCAACTCCGTGTACGCCGGTTCGATTCCGACCTCAGCCTCCAGCTAACCCACTGATATAGAAGAAATAATACCCGAATTCAACCATCGGCCATGTCGCATCACCGCTGCGACACGCTGACGCGTAAGTCTTTGTATTTCCACGCATTACCAAATACCGCCACCAGCTCCATGCGACATGGATGCGACATGGAACAACCAAATTCCGCCTCGTTTTGGAATTCATGGCAGCAACTCGGCGGCAAAAAACGCACAGACACTCACCCCCGCGAACCTGTGCGCCGTCAGCGCCTATGGGACAGATATAGTTCTGGTTTAAGAGAGTGTTTTTGTTGATTCTAAACTGAGGAGTTGAGATGAAACAGAGACCAGCAGGACGACCCTCGTCGTCAGAACAGATTATTCGTGACATCAAACGTAAGA
>JAYGEV010000553.1:0-1967 GCA_046582225.1 Pseudomonadales bacterium | reverse complement strand
TGCCTTGCCGATCAGGTGTTTCAATGCATGGACCGTTTTTTGTGCCCCTTCGCTGCCGGCTTCGGTTTCCATTGTGGCACGGAACAACAGGGATCTGCACTGTTCATACTCCATGAACATTTCGACCATCCGGTGTTGCAGGACCTGAAAATCAGCGAGGCGTTGATCGAACTGTTCGCGCTCCTGGGTGTACGAAACAGTATCCTGATTGAGCACCTCCATGGCTCCAAGCGCTTCTGCGGCCAGCGCGAGAATCGCATCGTTCGCCACTTCGTTGAGCACTTTGAAACCACGGTCCAGGTCTCCCAGCAGACGCGCCCCGGGTACCTTCACATCGGTGAAATGGATTTCGGAAGCCTGCAGGCCGTCGACGGTCGGGAAGTTGTCCAGCTTCACGCCCTCGGCATCCGCATCGACCAGAAACAGGCTGATGCCGTCTTCGTCGATCTGTCCGCCGCTGGTACGGGTGGCGACCACTATTTGCGCAGCGGTTGCCGCGTTCAAGACCATGGACTTGTGGCCGTTGAGGATGAACGCTTCGTCCTGCGCGCGTGCGGTCGTCGTCACGTCGTGCAGGTCGAAACGCGCCTGTTCCTCGGCGTACGCGAATGCCAGCTGGCGGGAGCCATCGATGACCCCGGGGAGTATTTCTGCTTTAAGTGCGGCGCTGGCAGCACGCCGCAAGGCCCCACCACCCATCACAATGCTCGCAAGGTAAGGCTCGAGCACCAGTCCTTTGCCAAACTGCTCCATGATCAGCATGGTTTCAATCTGTCCGCCATCGAATCCACCTTCGGCTTCGGCGAACGGCAGCGCCAGCCAGCCGAGTTCGGCCATGGTCTGCCAGTGTTGCGCGCTGAACCCGGGTTTGCCGGCCGCAAGCTTCATGCGGCGCTCCAGATCGTAGTTGTCCTGAACGAAGCGGGTGACGCTGTCCTGCAGGAGTTGCTGTTCTGAGGTGGTATCGAAATTCATCGCGAAGATCTCTTGATGCCGAGCACATTTTTCGCGATCACGTCTTTCTGCACTTCGCTGGCGCCGCCGTAGATCGTGTAGGCCCGACTCGACAGATAGCCGCCCATGCCCTCCTTGGCGAACTTGTGGCCTACTGAGCGGGTGCCCCAGGCCGCGGCATAGATCCCGCCGGCTTCGACTGTAAGCTTTTGAATTCGTTGCTGAATGTCGGTGCCTTTGAGTTTGAGAATGGAGGACTCTGGGCCCGGAGCAGAGCCCGCGGACGCCGCTGCCAGCCCTCTCAGTTCGGTGAACTCGCTTGCCATCAGATCGATCTCGAGTTCAGCGACTTTCGCCCTGAATCCGGGCTCATCCATCAACGTGCCATTACCGCGTTTCACGCTGGCGGCCTGGGCTTTCAGATTATCCAGGGCGACGATAGAACGTGAGATACCCGCAAGCCCGGTCCGCTCGTGCTGCAACAGCCCCTTTGCGTAGGTCCAGCCTTTGCCTTCCTCGCCGATGCGGTTTTCCACCGGAACCTTTACGTCGGTAAAGAACACGCTGTTGACGCTGTGCGCGCCGCCGAGCGTGATGATGGGTTTTACTTCGATGCCGTCCTGCTTCATTGGGAACAGGAGAAAGGTGATCCCTTCCTGCTTCCTGCCGGTACTGTCCGTGCGGGTGAGACAAAATATCCAATCAGCAACGTGGGCCATCGTGGTCCAGATCTTGGTGCCGTTGACGGTGTAATGGCTGCCGTCTTCGGACAGATCAGCCCTGGTTTTTAGCGAAGCAAGGTCGGAGCCTGCGCCCGGCTCTGAATATCCCTGACACCAGTTGAGCTTGCGGGCGCGAATGTCGGGGAGAAAGCGATCCTGCTGTGGTTTGCTGCCGTGGGCCATGAGTATCGGCGCCAGCATGCCGATCCCGAAGGGCATGTCCCAGGGCAGGGCGGCCACCGCGGTCTCCTGCTCCCAGATGTAATGCTGGGTCGGTGTCCAGCCGGGTCC
>JAYGEV010000521.1:0-2074 GCA_046582225.1 Pseudomonadales bacterium | reverse complement strand
CCAGCCGCAACACTTCGTTGCTCATCACGCTCGCCGTGGCTTTCAGCGGGGCGTCACCCCCATTGGTAATCCGGAAGGTAACCCCACCCGATTCGAATCGAGACCCATCGAAAAACTCGGGCTCCACCTGCACGGACTGAGCTATCTTCGCCATGGCCGCCTGGGATTTCGCGGTGGCTACATCGTCGGGGAGAATGCCGTCCAGGGTAAGGTTGGCGATTGTCGGCCCATCCGCCGACATGTGTACCAGCGCTACATGATCAAACTCACCATACAGCGGGCCGCGCAATCCACTGCTACCGCCGGTGGTAGCGAGCGTGATGTAGCTGCGATTGTGTCGCGTGGACTTCTTGTAGCGATGATAGTGACCCGCGAACACCGTGTAGTTGCGGTCACCCAGCAATGCCTCGACCTGCAGCCAGTCCGGATCGATGTTCGGCTCCGCGGAATCTCCCACCAGATCCTCGCGACCATCATCCCACAGAGGCTGGTGGGTGAGCACAATCGTCCAGCGTGTGTCTTCATGGTGCGCCAGCACGTGCTCGATGTGGCGTAGTTGTTCCGCCTGCTGCCACGGGCCGGGAACCGGCGTTGCGGGATTGCCAACCATCCCGAACAATTCCGAATTTATAACAAGGAAAAGCACGCCCTTGTACAGGAAGTGATAATAAGAAGGCCCAAACCTGGTACGCCAGGTTTCCGACATCACCGAGTTGGACATGTCATGGTTGCCCGGCGTATAGAAGAACGGCACATCGAGCCGGCTGACGAAGCCCTCGAATTCATCCCACTGCTCATCCAGACTCTCCTGATCCGAGGTGTATCCCTCAATGAGATCCCCGACGCTCACGACAAAAGCCGGTTGCAGCAGATTCACCTTAGGCATCGCGGATTTGAACACGCCGGATCGATGCCCACCGGTACGATCGGTGACGATTACAAAGCTGAAATCCTCCGGCGCGTCGTTGGCGATCAGTCCGGTCCAGGGCGTTGCAGCTTCTTCGGTGTGGGCTTCGATCTGCGTCAACCCTTCAGCGAACGAGAACGCGACCAGCAGCAGGGCCGAGCTGAGGAGTATCCACCTGATGATCGATTTCATGTTTTCTCTCCAGCCCGATAATTCAGACAAGTTTGCCGAGCACCGCAAGCTGAACCTTGCCACCGACCTGAATCGCATCGCCCACCCGCAGATAAAGGCGAGACGGTCTATTGATCTCCACGCCCTGATCCACAATCGCATCGAAGCCACTGCCTTTCAACGCTTTGAGATAGGCTGCAAATGCCGAGTTTGCGCTGCCCGTGGCGGGATCTTCACGCGGTCCGCCGGAGTTGAAGAACATGCGCGCGGCATAATCCACATTCGGCTCATAGGAATCGGTAGTGAACAGGAAAACACACTGAACCCCAACCCCATCGGCCAGGTATCTCTGATGCAGCAGATCGTTGAACCGGGCTGCGCGTAACGCCGTTAGATCCCGCACCCCGATCAGAATGAACTTCGGGCCTACCTCGGCCAACTGCACCGGAAACTCCGGATCCAACTGGCTGGCTGTCAGGCCAATCAGATCTGCAGCATCTTCGCGATCGAATTCGGGGCCAAGGGTCACTGGCGGCGGCGTCATCCAGCCCAGATCACCCTCAAAATCAACTCGCACGGCTCCGATCGGGAGATCAAGGGTGTAGCTGCCTGTTGCGCCGGCCAGTACCCAGGCGGTGCCAAGGGTGGGATGTCCTGCAAACGGTAGCTCCCACTCCGGGGTGAATAAGCGCACCCGGGCCCGCTCGTCGTTGTGCTCGAGCACGAACGTCGTTTCGGAGTAGTTCATCTCACGCGCGATATCCTGCATCTGCTCGGTGCTGAGATCCTGGGCATCGTGAACGACTGCCAGTTGGTTACCGGCATAGCGACGTTCGGCAAATACGTCAACGATCGTGAGATCCATGCCTCGTATATGTCCGAACTGCGGGAGGTCGGTAGCCTAGCACTCCACCTCGCGCTATTCGAAGCCTTCTTCCTTGAACGCGCCATCACGCCACTGGAGCGCGGCTTTGAGCCCACCTTCGCGCATCGCCT
>JAYGEV010000446.1:0-5953 GCA_046582225.1 Pseudomonadales bacterium | reverse complement strand
GAAGGCTTCCACAAGGGGTTGGCCCTGCACGACGCCTACCGCCAGCACCCACGCATACAGATTGCGTTCGGTCCACATGCCAGCTACAGCGTTTCCGAACAGGATCTACAGAAAATACTGATGTACTCCGAGGAACTGGAGGCCAACATCCAGATTCACCTCCACGAAACCAGCCAGGAGGTCGCCGACGCCCGCGCACGGGTCGGTACCACGTGGGTACATTATCTGCATGAAAGGCAACTGCTCGGTCCACGCCTGCAGGCCGTACACGTAACTCACCTCGACGACGAAGAGATTTCGCTGCTGGCGGAAAACAACGTTCAGGTCGTGCATTGCCCGTACTCGAACCTGAAGCTCGCCAGCGGCATCTGCGCCACCACGGCGCTGCTCGAGCGCGGAATCAACGTAGGGCTGGGCACCGACGGGGCGGCATCCAACAATGGTCTGGACGTTCTGCTCGAGGCTCGACTGGCAAGCCTGCTGGCCAAGCAGCACAACGGCGACGCAGCCGCACTGCCGGCAACCCAGGCGCTGGAAATGGCAACCCTGGGCGGTGCGCGAGTGCTCGGGCTGGACGCTGAAATCGGTTCCCTGGAGCCCGGCAAGGCGGCAGACATGGTGGCCGTGGATCTGAGCTCGGCGAAGTTTCAGCCGCTGTACAATCCCATCGCCCAGCTCGTTCACACCACAGCAGGGAATTCGGTTTCCCATGTGTGGGTCGCCGGCCAATATCTTTTGAATGACGGCAAGCTGTGCACGCTTGACGAACAAGACGCGCTACACATGGCTCGCCAGTGGCGAGATAGAATTTTGCAATGAAGCTGCTGCGATGAATCTCCTGCCATGAATGTAGACGAACACGAAATCAGCAAGTTCGAAGCTCTGGCCAGCCGATGGTGGGATCCTGAAGGCGACTTCAAACCCCTGCACGATATCAACGAAACGCGAGTGGACTACGTTAAAGCGAAGTCGGACATACTCGCCGCACCGGTCCTGGATGTGGGCTGCGGCGGCGGCATCCTTTCGGAAAGCCTGGCTCGGGCGGGGGCCCGGGTTACCGGCATCGACATGGCGCAAAGCCCGTTGACGGTTGCCCGCCTCCACGCGCTGGAATCCCAGACCGAAATCGAATACCTGGCTACCACTGCCGAACAGCTGGCGGCCCAACGGCCCGGCGAATTCGGGACCGTCACATGCCTGGAGATGCTCGAGCACGTTCCAGACTACGGGTCCACGGTGAAGGCCTGCGCAGAGCTCGCGGCGCCAGGCGCAAAGCTCGTGTTTTCAACAATCAATCGCAATCCCAAGGCGTACCTGCTGGCGGTCATTGGCGCAGAGTACGTGCTTGGGCTGTTGCCCCGCGGAACTCACGATTACGCCAAGTTCATCCGACCCGCCGAACTCGCCGCGGCGGTTCGCGAAGCCGGGCTCGACGTTCGAGAGATCATCGGCATGCGTTATAACCCTTTCACAAGACAATGCACGTTGAGTTCAGACGTCGACGTAAACTACCTGCTGTATGCCGAAAAAGCCTGACTATCCCGAGTTGGCCTCGGCCCTGGAGGGCTGGCGCTACCGACCTGAAACCAACTGTCTGCACGACAAGGTAATTGTGGTCACCGGTGCCGGCGACGGCATCGGCCGCGCCGCGGCAAAAACGTTCGCCTGTTACGGTGCCAATGTTGTCCTGCTGGGTCGCACGCGCAGCAAGCTTGAAGCTGTGTTCGACTGGATCGAGGAACAGACCGATACCCGGGCAGTGATTGTTCCCTGCGATCTCGAAGCGCTGGATGACAGCAGCGCGGACGCGCTGCGCGACGCCATCGCTGAAACATATGGACACATTGATGGCTTGCTCCACAACGCCTCCGCACTCGGACCAAAGTTGCCTATCGCTAACTTTCCAAGTCGCCAGTGGCAGCAGGTGCTACAGGTGAATCTGTTTGCACCGTTTCTGCTGACCCGAACGCTCATACCGCTTCTGAACGCGGCCCCGAGCGCCTCGGTGGTCCTGACCTCCTCCACCGTTGGCCGGCAGGGGCGGGCGTACTGGGGGGCGTATGCGGTATCCAAGCATGGACTGGAAGGGCTCATGCAGGTGCTCGCCGATGAACACGAACATGCCGGAATCGTACGGGTCAATACCATCAATCCGGGCGCCACGCGCACCGCGATGCGGGCGGCGGCTTATCCCACAGAGGACCCTGCTACGGTACCGGGCGCCGAGGAGAAACTGGACATCTTTGTCTACCTGATGGCGAATGCGTCGATCGGCGTCAACGGGCAGGCGTTGGACGCCCGTGAGTGGGAGCCGCCGCCCGAACAGCCAACAGTTTGACGCCAAAGCGTCATTTTCCTGGCAGAAGTCAATTAATCGACGCCGCCGGTCTCTGGCGATTTTTTATAACATATTGTTTTAAAAGAACTTTTGTGGAATTTTACAGTTGGCATGCTTCTGGCTTCTATACCCTCAAACGATAACAAACACTAACAAACACCCGACCCCACAAACCGGAGAACGCGCAGACATGGCCTCTATCACCAAACTGAAAACCTCGCAGTCGATTCAATTCTTCGACCACAGCGTTGCGCTCAATCTCGTCCAGGCGTTTCACCGGAACCTCGATCTTGGTGCACTGCTGACCGTGTTCTTTTCCCAGGCAGCTTCAATCCTGCAGGCCCGGGGCATGCGCTACCGCAACCCTGATGACGACATTGACATGAAATACGGCAGCGGCGGCCCGCACACATCAAGCTATAACCTCGCCTACCAGCAGGAAGAGCTTGGGGAACTGATATTCAACTTTGAACGCCCGGTTGGCGAAGACGCCTTGACGACCGCTGAAGATCTGATCGTGCTCGTCATGTCGCCTATCAAAAACGCGCTGGCATACCGCCGCGCCTGCCTGCATAGCACTTCTGCGGATGACAGCCTCCTGCCACCAGCCAGGTCCACGCCTGCCGCCATCCTCAACCCCGGCGACAACGACATGATCGTGCTGATCGGTCTGGACGGGATCGCCGAGACCCGCGACGGTGTGGAGTGGGCGCAGACGCTTGTGCAATCCGTGTACACGCAGATTCGCGACGGGCTGCGTGAGGCCGACGGCGTGTTCCAGATACAAGACGAACTGTTAGCTATCCTGTTGCGTGGGTCCACGGTTGCTGCGGCTGCCGAGATCGCTGCCAAGTTGCGCGTGCTCATCGCCAGCCTGCACCTGAAAGACGGCACGGTGTCGACTCAGCTCACCGCCTGCATGGGCATCGCCGGTACCAGGCACGCAACCAGTGCGGATGCGGTCCTGGTCAACGCCCGGGCGGCATTGAAAGAAGCTCAACACGAAGGCTCCAACACCATTCGGCACTACCAGGCAAAGCAGCCAGCATAGCCAACGCCGGACCGCCCTGGGCCCCTGCCGGGCCGCTGCCGGGCCGCTATTGCGCGGTCATCCCGGCGTCGATGACGAATTCCGCACCAGTCACGTAACTGGCTTCATCCGACGCCAGATAGAGGACGCTGTTGGCGATGTCCTGTGGCTCGCCCACCCGGCCCAGCGGCACACGCGCCGGCGATACCCGGACGTCGGCTATGTCGGTCGAGCCGGTGGCCTGAGCCTGCATGTTGGTCCAGATGATCCCTGGATGAACGGAGTTGCAGCGAATGTTGTCGGCCGCGCCTTCCATCGCAAGCGCCTTGGACATGATTCGCACTCCGCCTTTCGCCGCGCCATATGCCACGCAGCTGGCAAGCCCAATAATGCCCGCTACCGACGACAGATTGATCAGCGACCCACCCCCGGCCTTCTTCATTTCGGGCATCGCATGTTTGCAGCCAAGAAACACGCTGGTCATGTTCACCTCGATCTGGCGATTCCAGTCGGCCAGCGACATGTCCGCGACCAACTTCAGCACCGCGATGCCGGCATTGTTGACCAGCACATCGAGTTTGCCAAAAGTCTCCACGGTGGTGGCGACGACCCCTTTCCAGCCGTCTTCGCTGGTGACGTCCTGATGGAGGGCCAGCGCCTCGCCGCCGGCGTCACGAATTTCTCCGGCGCACGACTGTGCCCCGTCTTCGTCAATGTCGGTCACGACCACCTTGGCGCCCTCGCGCGCCAGCATAATCGCCGTGGTACGTCCCAATCCCGGGTTCGAAGCAGCTCCTGTAACAATCACCACCTTGCCTTCGACTCGCCCCATGGCCCGACTCCTTTGTTGTTTTCGCGGTTGGTTCAGCGCGCACAGTATCGCAGAGAAAAACGGTCGGGTCGGCTGTTCGTGCTGGGCGACCGCGAGCCTGGGAACCCGGTAAGATAGTTCGTGAACGGATCCGCAACAGGCTGGTCCAAACCGACAGGCAAGTTACGCAGGAGATCGGGCCTGAACCAAGCGCCACCCAGTAAGTTCGTCGACCCCCGGCTAACAGCGGACGGCCGCGTTCGCGCGCATGTGACTCCGACTGCGCTGCACACGCTGTGGGTCAACACCGGAACGCTATGCAACCTGACCTGCGAACGTTGTTATATCGAGTCGAGCCCCAGCAACGATCGGCTCGCCTACTTCAGCCACTCAGAGTTGCGCACCTACCTCGACGAGATCACCAGCGAAAATCTCGCGACCCGTGAGATCGGCTTCACCGGGGGCGAGCCGTTCATGAATCCAGACATCATCCCCATGCTCGGCGATTGTCTTGTGGCCGGATTCCAGGTGCTGGTTCTAACCAACGCGATGCGGCCGATGATGAAATGCGCCCAAGATTTGCTCGACCTGAACTCGCATTACCCCGGCGCCCTGACGATCCGGGTGTCCGTGGACCATTTTGATCCACGGCTGCACGAAGAGGAGCGCGGCCTACATTCCTGGTTGCCCATGCTCAACGGGTTGCGCTGGTTGAGTGACCGCGGGTTCCACATTCATGTCGCCGGACGCAGGATCTGGGGCGAGCGCGAAAACGATCTGCGAGCTGGCTTTCGAAAACTCTTTCACGACCACGGGATCAACGTGGACGCATCCGATCCCGTCGAGTTGCTGCTGTTTCCCGAGATGGACAGCACCGCAGATGTTGCCGAAATCAGTACGGATTGCTGGGAGACACTCGGTGTGCGACCCGAGGATCAGATGTGCGCATCCTCGCGAATGGTCGTCAAGCGCAAAGGCGACGCAACCACGCAGGTGGTTGCCTGTACGCTCATCCCTTACGAAGAGGCGTTCAGTTTTGGTCCGTTGCTGGCGGACAGCCTGCAACCGGTGGCTCTTAATCATCCACACTGCGCAAGATTCTGCGTATTGGGTGGGGGCAACTGCTCCAGCTAGCACGGCGCACCGGACTATTCGTCTTCGGCAACCTCGCCGATTTTTTCGTGGATCACATCGAGAAACAGATCGCGCAGCGAGATCATCCCAATGGCCTTTCCCTCTTCAACCACAGGCAGATGACGGGTGTGGTGTTTTTTGGTCAACGCAATGCAATGCACGACGGTGTCCTCACGGGTGACCGTGACGACATCTCTGGTCATGATCTCCGATACCTTGGTCTGCTTCCCCGCATGAATATCCAGAATGACGTTGCGGATGTAATCACGCTCGGAAAGGATGCCAACGAGATAGTCATCGATCTGCACGAGCACAGAGCCGATGTTTTTGTCGTTCATGAGCTTGAGTGCATCAAATACCGACTCGAGCGGCCCGATCCAGACCACCTCTTCGGATTTCTCATCCAATATGTCACCGACATACCGCATTCGTTGTCCCCCGTTTCGCCGCAAACCAACAGTAAGACCCTGGATCACGGTACGCAACTACCGCGGGGAGTTCACTGGCAGAGCAATCGAGCCGGCTGCCTGGCAGATTGACGCGCAAAAACAAGAACCCCGTCACGGCTATGGAACCAGTCTTGTCTACCATCACTGGGGAAAGTTGCAATCAAGGACACCTGCGGCATGGATCAGCAACC
>JAYGEV010000461.1:0-5460 GCA_046582225.1 Pseudomonadales bacterium | reverse complement strand
CCGATTCCTGGAACACGTGTGGGCGACCAAGAATCCGGGCAACGACGAGATAATGGCCCTGATGCTGGTGGCCATGGCGGCCAGCTACGATCCGGCGCCGTCAGCGCCGAATGGATTCAAAGTGCCGTTCGATCTGGAGACCGGTGAACTCATTGAGTCGCGCTGGCGGCGCTGGCTGGCACACGACCCCATTCACATGGTTAAGGAATATCGCCACAACCTGAAGTCCATGCGGGGAATTTTCATCGACTGTGGCTGGCGGGATCAGTTCCAGATTCACTACGGCACCCGATTGCTGTCTCGGGAGCTGTCAAAACACAAGGTCGCGCACGTCTATCAGGAATTCGATGCCACCCACTCCGGCATCGACTATCGAATGGACGTGAGCCTGCCGTTTCTCTATCGGGCGCTGAAACCGTGAGGGACTTGACACGTTTGCGCGGTGCCGCGTCCAATCCCACGCCAACCAGCCTGGGGAAGGCCAACAGATATGACAGACATGTTTGCGGATAATCGAGTCGTTGCGCATACCGGGGCGCTGTATCCGATCATTCAGGCACCGATGACCTGGATTGCGCGCTCGCAGTTGACCGCCGCGGTCTCGTCTGCGGGGGGCATCGGCGTGATGGAAACCTCCAGCGTCGACGTCGAGATCACCCGCCGGGAGTACGAGGCAATTCAGGCCGCCACCGATCGCCCCTTTGGAGTAAATCTGCCGATTCTCTTTCTCAGGCAGAACGAGGAGATGGAACGCGCGATCATCGCCTGGATCATCGAACACGGAGTGCGGTTCATCACCACCTCCGCCGGAAATCCGCGCCGCCATGTACGCCAGCTCAAGGACGCGGGCGTGATCGTCTACCACGCGGTTCCTACCCTGGATACCGCTCTGAAAGCCGAGGACGCGGGCGTCGACGGACTGATTGTGGAAGGAGCGGAAAGCGCCGGCATTCGCAATGCCGAAGAAGTGAATACCTTCGTGCTGCTGCAGGCCGTGCGTGAGCGGGTTGATTTACCCATCGTGGCTGCGGGTGGCATTGTTGATGGACGTGGTATGGCTGCGGCGATGGCGCTCGGTGCTGACGGCATAGCCATGGGCACGCGCTTTGTTGCGTCGACCGAAAGCCCCGTACACCAGAACTACAAAAACGCCATTGTCGAGGCGAGCGTGGATGCAACGATGCTGTTGCCGCGACCGCCGCGCGCCAAGTTTCGCACGCTGAAAACTGCCGCTGCGGTGGAGTTCGCTGACGCAATGGCGGGCGGCGAGAGCAACCCTGCGCCGTCACGGTTGGGCAACGTTATCGACGGGCTATATATCGGTGGAGACGTTGAGAACACCATGGGTACAGCTGGACAAAGCGCGGCGCTGGTCCACGAGGTAAAGTCGGTGCGGGCGATCATCGACGAAACGGTGGCGGGTTTCTGGCGCGAGGTCGACCGGTTGGCCGCGATGCGGCCGGGCGGCTAGTTCGCGTGGTGACTGGTTCCCGGATCGAATGCATTCCCGCGGATGCGTCCCTGGGCGCAATCATTCGCGGCGTGGATCTGGGTCGGCTCGATGACGAGGCGTTTGCCCGCATCGAACAGGCCTGGCACACCTACGCGGTGTTGATTTTTGAACGTCAGAATCTCAGCAACGAAGCCCATCTTGCCTTCAGCCGGCGATTCGGCCGACTCGAGCGGGGACTGGTCAGGTCATCCAGGCGCTTCACCGCGCACCTAAGCAACCTGAACCGCGACGGCTCCCTGGCTGACACCGACAGCCTGCAGGTTCGCTTCAACGAGGGCAATCAGCAATGGCACACCGACAGCTCGTATAAGCGGGTGGGTGCCAAGGCGTCGCTGCTCGCAGCGCGAACGGTGCCGTCCTCGGGGGGTGAGACCGAGTGGGCGGACATGCGTGCCGGCTATGAAGCGCTGGATAGCGAACTGCAGGGGTGGCTGGCCGACAAGGTGGCCGTGCACAGCTTTGAATACAGTCACGCCTGGCACGGCGGGTTGGAGCTGCTCTCTGCGCAGGATGTCGCCGAGCTGCCGCCGGTGCAGCACCCGGTGATCAGGACTCACCCCGAAACCGGCCGTGCGAATCTGTTCGTTGGTCGTCACGCGAGCCACATCGTTGGCCAGGACGTTGACGAGAGTCGTGCGTTGCTCAAACGCCTGACCGAACAGGCGTGCCAGTCGCCGCGAACCTTCAAACATCGGTGGCGCGAAGGCGACCTGGCGTTGTGGGACAACCGTTGCGTCCTGCACCGCGGACACGTCTGGCCGTTCGATCAGGCTCGAGATATGGTGCGAACGACTGTTGCTGGAGACGATGCCGACAATGAATGGGCGGAACCGGCGATCGGGTAGGCTTCTAACCCGCCACGTCGGCCATGAACCCTCGCACCGCATCGAGCCGCCCCCCGACGCCACCACGTGCCACCGGATCGAGCAGCACGTGATGCACGCCCGCTTCGGCCAGTTCGCTCATGCGCTGGCGCATCTGCTCGGCGCTGCCGGCGACCGATTTCTCTGGCTCCATGCGACTTTCGGGGTCGAGGTATAGACGCAGAGATAGCGTCAGCTGTGATGGATCGCGATCGATGTCCTCGCAGGCGGCCTGTACTGCGCGCCACTCGCGCTGCACCACATTCAGGGGCTGAAATGCCGCGTGAAAGCCGTGGCCAAAGCGCGCGGTGCGGCGAAACGCGACGTCGGTAGAGCCGCCCACCCACACGGGCAACGGCTTCTGGATCGGCTTGGGTTCGAATCCGACCTCTGCGAACTGATAGAACTCTCCGGCGAAACTCGGAACTTCCTCGGTAAACAGCGCCTCGAAAATCTGCAGCTGCTCATCGGCCCGTTTGCCACGATGGTCCCACGGCATGCCGAGCACGGCGGCCTCTTCGGCCATCCAGCCGACACCGACGCCGAGGATCAACCGGCCATTGGAGACGACGTCGAGAGTAGCCAGTTGCTTGGCGGTGGCCACCGGCGGGCGATACGGCAGAATCAGCACGCTGGTGCCAAGCCGAACCCTGGTGGTGCAACCGGCAATGAAAAGCAGGGTTCCGATTGGATCCAGCCAACCCATGTCCGGCGCGGCCGGAAACGAACCATCGTGTGTGTACGGATATTTTGAGTGGATGTCGGCCGGCCAGCAAACGTGATCGCTCACCCACAGCGAATGCACGCCGAGGTCGTCACATTCGCGCGCAAACGATTGAATGGTTGTGGCGTTGACCTCGCGCCCGAGGTGAGGCGCGTGAATACCGATCTGCATGGTGGAACGCCGGCTAGCGCGAACGCGCCCAGCCGGTTTCGTAATCCGCGCTCATTCCCGGCCCACGAATTCTCAGGTGCCTGATCTTCCAGGTTCCGTCTGTCTTCACGTAGTCTTCGTGATAGCGGGTCGCCTGCCACTTGGCCTGGTTGTTTTCGCGAAAAGTAAACGGTCCGAAGAAGTACCACGTACCCTTGGCGTCGTTGCCGTTCACTTCGATTCGCGGATTCATGGTCATGTGCTGGGAGAAGCTCATCATTTTCTGAAATCGCTCGAACAAAGCGCGAATTTCGGAATGACCGTTGGCCGTGGCAATGCCGCGCCCTTCCCAGACACCGTCCTCGGCAAATATCCTTACGATGCGGTCCGGGTTGTGGTCGTCATCGCAGATCTCGCAATACAGGGCTTTGAGCTGCTTGATTGCTTCGATGTCTTCCATGCGCGTAAGGCGCGCTTCAAGTTCCGTTAAGTCCACAACGCTTCCCCCGGTGTGCGATGGGCTGATGTTAACAGACCGGGCAATTCCAAAGGCCCATCAGCTTCAGCCCATGCGCTGGTTTCGATCCGTATGTCCGCTGAATGCCTGGCCCCGCAGGACCAATTCCACGACTATGGGCCGACGTCAACAGGGGGGTAGGAGGGGCAATGAAAAAGATCTCGACTGTGATTCTGCTGGGTGTCGTGGCTGCGATGCCGGCACTGGGGCAGGACTTTGACGCCGTTGAGATTCGCACGACGGATCTGGGTGGTGGCATCTACATGCTGCAGGGCGCCGGGGGTAATCTCGGTCTGAGCGTCGGCGCGGACGGAGTTTTCCTGATCGACGATGACTACGCGCCGCTGGCGGAAAAAAATCCGCAATGCGATTGCGGCGGTCAGCGACCAACCGGTCGGTTTCCTGATCAACACGCACTGGCATGGTGACCATGCCGGTGGCAACGAGCAGTTTGGCGGGGCCGGCGCCGTTATCATCGCTCACGACAACGCGCGAGCTCGCCTGCAATCCGGGGCAAGCGGGGGACCAATTGGCGTTGTTCCGCCAGCGCCGCATGCCGCGTTGCCCATCGTAACCTTCGCCGATTCGATCACCGTGCATCTGAACGGACATGAACTGAATGCGGTTCACGCACCCGCGGCTCACACCGACGGTGATGTCGTCATCTATTTCAAAGACGTCAATGTGGTGCACATGGGCGATGTATTTTTCAACCGCCGATACCCGTTCATCGACAGTGGCTCGGGTGGCTCTCTGGCCGGATTCATTACCGCCCAGGAGGCGGTGCTCGCGCGCATCGACGATGCGACCCGCATCATCCCGGGTCATGGACCGCTTGCCAGCCGGGCCGACCTGGAACGGGCGGTCAACGTGTTAAAGACGGTGCGTGATCGTGTTGCGGCGTTGATTGTGAATGGTGGATCAGAGGAAGATGCGGTCGCCCAGGTTGATCTTTCCGACTTCAACTCCGACTGGGAATGGCAGTTTCTGACCGGCGAAGTCATGACCCGCCAGGTTTACCGCGAGCTGAAAGCTGCACGGTGATGAGCGGGCGTCGGTGCTAGTGTGAGTTGATCTGTTAGTCCAAAACAGCTTCGCTGCGCTTGCACGCGAGCGGATGCATTACGCCGGCGCCTCTGGGCCAGACACCAGGTTCGGTCTTTACGAAACGGCAGAGCCGCTTGCCGTGATCTGACAAGGTCTCCCACACTTCGTGAGACATCACTTCACAAAGCGACTCCGGCGGGAACCACAGCGGTACGTACTCAATGTTCGGCAGCGCTCTGATTTCGCGACTGAGATTAGGCGTAGCGCCGTGCCAGGCGCGATTATCGCGAAACACCCCGGCGCCAGCGGGCGCGCCGACCAGGGTCGACATGCGCATCCACTCGGGCTCGTGTTCGAGAGTCGGCGGGCTTTGCGCGAAAGCATGAGAACCAGGGATCTGCCGAATTGGTCCGTTTTCCCAGGTGAGGTCGGTCATTAGAAAGTTGATGGTCACCAGCGGCGGCGTGCGTTCGATGATCAGTCGGCGGGTCTGCAGCGTCAGTTCTTCTGAGCCCTTTTCGGTGCGAAGTTCAATGCCAAGCGCCTGGGCCTGTTCAAGGCGTTGTTCCCCAAGCGGATGATGCTCACGAATATCGCCGTGCAGGTGCTGGTACTCGATCGCTCCGGGCAGACAGATGTCACCGCC
>JAYGEV010000431.1:0-2502 GCA_046582225.1 Pseudomonadales bacterium | reverse complement strand
ATGAGCCCACCGGGTCCTGGAACATCAGTGAAATACGCCTTCGATCAGGCTGCAGGTATCGATCCTTGTTTATGGGCATCACCGCGCCATCAAACCAAACTTCGCCGTCCAGAACGGGTGCCAGGCCACACAAGGCCATGGCCAGCGTTGTCTTGCCTGAACCACTTTCTCCAACGATCGCGAGCGTCTCTCCACGCTCGATATTCAGCGAAACACCGTGCACGACATCCACAAATGAACGCCGGTTTTTGTTGAGCATTGAGGTCATGCCAGCGTCCACTGGATAGCGGACACGCAGGTCCCTGACTTTTAGCAGTTCGCTCATTGCCCGGTCACGTGGCAGGCGGCGCCGTGATCACCTCCATCCATCGGTGGTCGCTCACGCGAACATACTTCGATGGACACATCGCAGCGCGACCTGAATACACAACCGTTTGGAATATCTGCCAGGTCGGGCAGATTACCGGCGATCACCGGCAAATTCCGGGTGGCTTGTTTGATACGGGCCGGGTCGCATTCCAGTAGTTTTCGCGTATACGGGTGCCGTGGCTCGAGAAACACATCGCGTGTTGGGCCACTTTCGACGACCTCGCCCGCGTACATGACGACCACCTCGTCGCATAGTTCGGCGATCACGCCCAGGTGGTGCGAGATGAAAAGGATGGCGCAACCGAAATCCCGTTGTAGCTGCTGCAGGCGCTCGATGATCTGCACTTCCAGCGTTGCATCGAGTGCGGTCGTTGGCTCATCTGCAATCAGCAAAGCCGGCTCCGCCATCAGGGCCATGGCAATCGCCACGCGCTGGCGCATGCCACCCGAAAGATGGTGCGGGAAACGCTTGAGTTGTTCGGCGGGGTCTGCAATACCCACGCGCTCCAGCAAGCTGGCGGCCCTGGCCAGCTTATCCGCCTTCGACCGATCGTCTCTGTACTGTATATCGGTCATTTGCCGGCCGATGGTCAGCACCGGGTTCAGGCTGGTCATTGGATCCTGGAACACCATGGAAATGTCGACACCGCGCAATGCACGCATGGCGTCAGGACCAAGCGCCAGCAGGTCATTGTCCTTAAACAGGATTGCCCCTCCTTCTATCTGTGCATTGGGCGCCAACAGTCTGATGATGGCCGAGATCAGGGTGGACTTTCCGCAGCCGCTTTCGCCAACAATGCCAACGATCCGTCCTGGTTCGATCGAAATATTCACATTGCGCAACGCGTGCAAAGACCCGCGGTCGGTGTGATAACTCACCGAAAGATCCCTGATATCAAGTACCGGTTTGGTCATGTCAGGACGCCCCACCCTTGCCGCGTAACTTCGGATCCAGAATGTCGCGCAGCGATTCACCAAAAAAGGTAAAGCCCAGGGTCACCAGGATCAACGGAATGCCACCGGCAATGATTGGCCATGGTGAGTTGCGAAGGTAGGAATAACCATCGTTGAGAATACTTCCCCAGCTCGCAGTTGGGGGGCTCACTCCCAGGCCCAGGAAACTCAGACCGGCTTCCATGCCGACGACGGCTGGCACATCCATCGACGCCAGAATCAACAGTGGCGCAGCAATGTTGGGCAAGATATGGCTGCGCAGGATGCGTGCCGTGGATACTCCCATTGCACGCTCGGCCAGAATAAAATCTTCATTGCGCAAGGCTTGTGTCTGGGTACGAACAATGCGGCCATAGACCGGTATGGAAGTGATAATAATCACGCCGATCACCGTGTTCAAAGACGGGCCGATCAGGGCCACGATCGCAAGTGCAAACATGATGGTGGGGAAAGAACGCAACGTATCAAAACAAACCACCAGCAGCCGGTCCAACCACCTCGGTCCGAAACCTGCCATCATGCCCAGCAACAAACCAATCGCCATAGAAACCGAAATAGCAATCAGCGCGACCTTAAGCGCGATCCGACCACCATAGAGGACTCTGGATAACACGTCACGGCCCAGTTGATCGGTCCCCAACCAGTGCTGCCACGTAGGACTTTGCAGGCGGTTATGAACATCCACCTCCAGCGGATCATGTGGCGCCAACAGTGGGGCAAAAATGCTGGCCAGCAATATCACCACGACAATAATCAGACCCGCCATGCCCAACGGGTCCTTTCTCAGGCTCGCGAATGTCTCTGCAAGAAAGCCGGACTCGGTACTCATGAGGACCTGCCACTTTCTCGCAGGCGTGGGTCGAGGGCCACGTTGATGATGTCGGAGATCAACGTGCTAAGAACGAAAAAAGTTGTCGTAACCAGAACCGAGCCCATCACCACCGGATAGTTCCGGGTCACCACGGCCTCGTGCAGTAATTTGCCGATACCGGGTCGCGAAAACACGATTTCTGCAAACAATGCGCCGGACAACATGGTGCCGATACCCAAGCCCAAAATAGTAACGGTCGGCAAGATGGCGATCCGCAACGCGTAGTGAGCAATAATGGTGCGCTCGCGCAGGCCAAAAGCCCTGGCCGTGCGAATGTGATTCTCCTCCATCACTTCGAGCATCGAGGC
>JAYGEV010000327.1:0-3393 GCA_046582225.1 Pseudomonadales bacterium | reverse complement strand
CTGCACAGACGGCGATCGATACCAGGCAAGACGCAGCCGGCTGCCGGCAATCACGCCGCAATCCGAGGGTCGGATCTGGGGAACCCGGGGAGCGGTCTCATCGAGGACAACCAGGGCTCGGAACCGGATCGAGGCGGTCTTTTCTAACGGGTTTGAGATGGGCTCCGGAGCGCCAAGAACTTCCACCACGAGTTGCCGATCAGTGGCCGCGACGCACGGTGGCAGCCGTGCCTCGAGTACCGATGCGTTGATGTACGCACCTCAGGCAAATCCCAGCACTAATCCCGACACCACCAGCAAGCGGCGCGCGAACATCAGCAGTCCGCCGACAACTGCCAGCCCGACATGAACCAGGCAGCTGAACAGCGGCAGGCTCGGCAATGCGAGGGATATCAGGCCAAGCGCAAGGCCGAGCAACCAGGGACGCATGCGTCTATGAGTTTTGAGGTGGTTTGAACACTTGCTTAGCGTGCATACTTTGTTTTATGCCAAAAAAGTTTCTCGACCGGTACCTGCCAAACGCCAAGACCATGCGCGAGCATCCGGCCCTGCGTCCGGTGAGCAAATGGCTGAACAATCCCGAGATCTGGCACATGCATCGACGCGCCGTGGCGGGGGCCGCGTTCATCGGACTGTTCTGCGCGTTTTTGCCCGTCCCGTTTCAAATGCTCATCGCTGCAGTCATCGCGGTAGCGTCGCGCTGCAACCTGCCGATGAGCGTGGCACTGGTGTGGATTACCAACCCAATTACCATGGCGCCGATGTTCTACTTCGCCTACCGGCTCGGCGCCTGGCTGCTGGACATGAAGCTCGAAGTGGAAACCATCGACCTCAGCTGGTCGTGGTTGTCGAGCAACCTGGGAACCATCGGCTATCCGCTGGTCTACGGGTCGCTGGTTTGCGGATGGGTGAGCGGCGTGACCGGCATGGTTGTGGTGCGCATCACCTGGCGCATGCATGTGATCCGTCGCTGGCGGGAGCGGCGGCACGTGCGACTGCAGCGAACTCAGGCTGCTACCGGTGCAACCCCTCCAAAGGGTTCATAAGCGCCGCCCGATGCGCGGGCAGCCAGGCAGACACCAGGCACAACGACCACGATATCACCGCAATCACCAGCAGATCAGCAGATTTAATGACTGATGGAACTTCGATGAAGTAGGTCCCGGCCAGGAACCGAAAACCGAACCAGCCTTCTACTGTGGCGACCACGCCAGCGATGTAGTATGCGAGAAAGATCCCGGCAACCAGTCCAACCCCAATTCCCAGGCTGGACACCAGCACCCCCTGCAGCAGAAACACTCGCAAAATGGTTCCGGCCGAAGCACCCATGGTCCTCAGGATCGCGATGTCCGAGCGCTTGTCACTGACCACCATTATCTGGCCCGACACGATGCTGAATGCGGCAACCGCCACCACCATCAGCAGAAGCAGAAACATCATGAGCTTCTCCAGCTTGACCGCCTGGAACAATTCGCCGTAGCTGTCGCTCCATGCCTGCATCTGCCATCCCGGGTGGTCTGCGGCGAGTTTCGCCGAAACTTGTGGCGCGCGCATCGGGTCGGTCAGCGTTACCCGCACGCCACGCACACCGATCCGCTCGAGATCGGCAACATTCAGACCCTGCATCGCCACCACAACCACCGAGTAGTCGATGACCGCTCCCAGTTCGTAGGTCCCAACCAGCTCAAATCGGTTGATGCGTGGCCGCACACCGGCCTGAGACGGCTCGGTAATGACTACCGCAACCGAGTCTCCAGGCAACAGGCCCAGATGTGCGGCCAGCGGTGCGCCAAGAATGATGCCGTGGGGTACCCGAAACAGATCGTTCAACGTGCCGTAACGCATGTGGCTTGCGATCTCGCCGAGCCCGGTCCCGCCGGTTGCGTTGATGCCGTATATGGTCACCGGATTCACAGCGCCATCGCGCGTGACCATGCCATCACCGAGAAAAAAGTCGAACGCGTTGACGATCTCGGGATGCTCGAGCGCGTTGCGCACGTCGGGAGCATCAAGGGTCTGTGATTCAATGATCAGGTGCGGCACAGTGCCAAGTATTCGTCCCCTTAGTTCCGCATCGAAACCGTTCATCACGCTGACCACCACCGTCAGCGCCATCACCCCAAGGGCAAGCCCCGCGACGGAAAACCAGGTCACGAATGCGGCGAACTGGCGCCGCCGGGTTTTCAGATAACGAATCGCAATCCACAACGAAGTGTTCACGTCAGGCGCCCGCCCTCCAGCTTGAGCACCCGGTGCATGTCCATCAGCATGCCTTCGTCATGGGTGACAACGACGAAACCAACTCCGCGCTCGTCGCTGAGCTCGCACATGAGCGCAAAAATCTGCTCCGCATTCTCCCGATCCAGGTTGCCCGTCGGCTCGTCTGCCAGGACCACCAGCGGCTCTCCAATCAACGCACGCGCCACCGCTACCCGCTGTCTTTCGCCACCCGACAACGCCGCCGGTCGGTGGTCCAGACGCTCCTTCAATCCCACCCGACCCAACAACGCACTCGCTTCGGCCCCTGCTGCAGAGGCGTCCATGCCGCCCAGGCGCAGAGGCAGCGCAACATTTTCTAACGCCGAAAACTCCGGCAACAGGTGATGAAACTGATAGACGAAACCCATATGTGCATTTCTGATTTGCGCGCGCACGGCCTGAGAGGCGGTGGTCAAATTACGCTCGCCAACCACAACGTGGCCACTGTCGGGGTCATCCAGCCCGGCCAGCAGGTGCAGCAGCGTGCTCTTGCCCGACCCGGACCTACCGATGATGGCGACGCGTTCACCTGCGCCGACCCTCAGATCCGCACCAGTCAGAACATCGATCCGGCTCGGGCCCTGGGTAAACGACTTTGTCAGCCCATGTGCCTGCACGGCAACCTCACTCATGGGCAAGCACCTGCGCCGGTTGCAGAGTCACGGCGCGACGAGCCGGATAAAGCGTGCTCAACATGCAAAGCGCGAAAGCAGTCGCGGCAATTCCCAGCAGATCGGCGAGCTGGATCTGCACCGGCAGATAGCTCACGAAGTACTGCGACATGAGATCCATGTCAAACGTAGCCGCCAACCACTGATAGCCGTGAGGGAGCCCCAAGCCGATCAACACGCCCGCAACCAACCCAAGCAGGATACCAAGCCCCCCCAACAGACAACCGAGCACCACGAACGCTCCGATCAGCGTGCCCGTGTCGGCGCCCTGGGTGCGCATGATCGCCACATCACCGCTTCGCTGGTCAACGACCATAACAAGCGTAGACACAAGATTGAACGCCGCCACAGCAACCAGGAACGAAAGGAGCAGGAACATGGTGCTCTTCATTACCCCGATCGCGCGATACAGGTTGCCATGTGTTCGCATCCAGCTACGGGCAAACACCCGATCCCCGCCAAG
>JAYGEV010000248.1:0-11252 GCA_046582225.1 Pseudomonadales bacterium | reverse complement strand
GGGGCGTGTCCATGGCCGATGACGGCACGCCACTCTCGCCCACCGATGTCGATGTACTGACCTTCACTGATGCGATGGTAGCCCGCTGGCAATGGGGCAATATTGGCGCCGAACTGGCCGAAGCGCTGACGATAGCGATCCAGAAGCGCTTCGGTAAAGCCCGCCCGTCGGTAGAATCGAATCGCGTCTTCGGGAACATCTGAGGGGCCATCGGCGGCCATGACCTTGCACATGTAGAAGTCGGCGCGACTCATCCACAGATCGCAGTCCCATTCCTGGACGATCCAACCCGCCAGCCCAGTATGGTCGGTGTGCAGATGCGTGGCGATCACGCGCGTCACCGGCTTGCCGCCCAGGTACTTATCGAATATCGAGCGCCAGTGCTTCTTCACGTTGTCGCTGAAGATGCCGGTGTCCACGACCGTCCAGCCATCGCCGTCGCGCAGCAGCCAGACGTTGATGTGGTTGAGCCTTCCCATCATGGGCATGCGAATCCAGAACACGCCGTCCGCTACTTCGATGGTATTGCTCGGCCTGGGGACCTGGTCTTCAAACCTGTATGTCAGCGGATCGAAGCCTCGCTTGGACATGTTGTCTACCACGACGCGTATCTCCGGCAGGATTCGAGGGCCGTGCATAGTACCCTATCGATGGACTGACGAGCCAAGTAGCGCTGAGCGGACGGCGTCAGCTGTATTGACGTCTGCGCCGCAGCTTGTCAGGCGGTTCCCCCCCGCGCGCCCTTTCAGCGTGTAAAGATTTCCCGGCGAAAGCCGATATGGGTACCCATACGGTGGGTTCTTTTAGCGACGTTATTCAGGGGCGCGCGTTCACTATGTTTAAACGGATCTGGGAATCTGGTCAGCAGGCTTTTGGGTCGTTGCAGACTCGACAGAAGATCCTTCTTGGCTTCAGTGTTCCGATGATTCTGATGACTGCAATCGCCGTGGTGGTCTATTTCAGCGTTAGAACCATGCAGCAGGATGCCCAGTGGGTCCAGCATACGCAGGATGTGATCACCGGCGGTCAGGAACTGATGGCCCTGATAGTCAATATGGAGACTGGTGAACGCGGCTTTTTGATCACCGGCAAAGAACCCTTTCTGAAACCGTTTGTTGCGGCGCAGGAAAATCTCCTCCAGAGGAACTGGCTGGCCGGAACTCAGATCAACGACTTCACCCCATTCCAGAACGCCGTCGTTGCGATACAGCAACAAGGCGTTGAGTTCGAGAGTTGTCAGAGCGTCTGTGGTCAGATTGGATGCTGGATAGGTGTCGTTGTTGCCGGTCATGAAATCATGCGTGGCATCCCAGCTTGACCAGTCCTGGTTGACGCTGCGAAGCAGTTCGCGCTCGAAATCGAGAATCTGGATGATGCGCTCGGCATTTTCTGCGGCCAGATCCCTTTCCAGATCCTCAAACGTCGGGAACACCGCGAAGCGGAACACGCCGTAGGTGGCGATCATGTACAAAACCGCGAGACCCGTCAGGATCATGATCATGCGTCGCTTTATCGACATACCGGTTTAATTCCTGCAGTTTGCCGGATTGTATGGTCGGTGGGCGTCCCTCTACATAGATAGCTATCGACCGCTGCGGGCAGAACTTAAAAGTTTGCTCGGTCGTTGGTGGTTTAATGACCAGTAAATATGGCGGCGTTAGCGCAATGAGGTCCCTGTGAGCGAAGCGGTCCTGAGAATCTTCTCGTATCTACCCAATCCTAGAGTCTGGAAGTCGATGATCGCCGGCGAGCTTTGCGCGGTGGAGGTGGAAGTTGTTGGCGACAAGCCGCCCAACCTGGCAACCTGGCTGTGGGATTATGATGCAAGAAAATTACCGGACGACGAACGCACGCCCGCCAGCCCTCATGCGCGGGTGAGTCGTCGGGGCTTCTCGGGCATGTTGTTCAAGACCGATGCGTTCCTGGAAGCCCACCCGTTTGGCACCGTGCCGGCTGCGTTCAGCTCCGAAGGTCGCGTCGGCATATTTGAATCCAACAGCATCCTTCGCGCGGTCGCGCGGGCGGGTGCGCACAATCGCCCGTTATACGGGCGAGATGACTTCGAAGCCTCCAGAGTCGACAGTTTTCTCGATGCCAATCTCGTGTTCGCCCGAGAGGCGCAGGTGTATCTGCTGGCAATGGACGATCCGGTCGCGGCAACCCATGAGCGCATGGCGGCTGAGTATGAGTTCTACCTGACAGGTATCGAGAACACACTTCGCCACGCCAACTACCTCGTCGGCGATGCCTTGAGCATCGCCGACATCTCGTTCGTGTGCGACTTCGCGCAATTTTTGCGTGAAGGACATTATGAGGAAGCGCTGACCCGCGCCGAACTCGTCTTAGTCAGCACAGACGGCCTCGACGAATATCCCCATGCCTATGGTCACATGCTGCGGTTGAGCGAAACCGATGCTTTTGCCAAACATATGGGAAGCTATCTAAACTGGTTTCGAAAGAAGCTCGCCGAGGAGTAAATTCGCTGACTGCTCACAATGTGAGATCACTCCCTGGTTCTAGGTCGGAGCCGGCCCCATGGCATTCAGCGCATTGGCGCGTTGGCCAAGCGTATGGGCGATTCCGGAGAGTAGCGCAAATGCTCGAGCAACGAGCACGAAGTCTGTCGGTACCTTCACCACAGGATTTTCGCGGATCGCGTCAAACATTTCGTCGGTCATTTCCTCGGTAAACTCACCTTGGAAAGCGCCGGTATCGGAACGCGAGATCATTCGCCTGGCGATCAGCAGCAGCGAGTCGTCATCGCCTTTGCGGGTATCGAAGCCGAGTTCACGAAATGCACGCAGCATCGCGGATTCATTGAACGTCATCATCGAAAACATCAGCTCAAAAATCCCCATTCCAAAGCCGTCAGGAAGTTGTTTGGCGAGCCCAAAGTCCAACAGCGTGAATATCGGTTTTCCGTTTTCGCCGGCGTTGACAAAGATGTTGCCCGGGTGCGGGTCAGCGTGAAAAAACCCATAGGCCAGGATCATCCGATTAAAGATCCGCATCAGACGATCCATGAAGTCGCGGGTGTCTACGCCGGCCGCGGCCAAACCGGCGGGGTCGTTCACTTTGGCGCCGGAGACGAACTCCATCGTGATCACGCGACGTGTCGACAGCGACGGGTAGATTTCGGGTATTTGTACGCTGACGTCGTCGGCGAAAAACTCACGTATGCGGTTTGCGCTTTTTACCTCCCGGCGAAAATCGAGTTCGCCTCGCAGATGCGTCTGCAGTTCATCGAGCAGCGGCAGGAAGTCCAGCGGATTAGCGGAGAATCGCTGATAGAGCACCGCGATCCGTCGCAATGCAGTGAGGTCGGTGCCGATGATGTGTTCGATGTCCGGGTATTGCACCTTGACCGCGACCCGTTCGCCCGTTGTCAGCCGTGCGCCGTGCACCTGAGCGAGCGATGCGGCGGCCACTGGTGCGCGATCGAACTCGGCAAATATTGCGTTTAAAGGCTTGTCAAAGTCTTCCTCGATGACGCTTCGTATGGTCTCGAAATCCCGCGGCGGCAGGCGGTCCTGACACTTCGAAAGCGTGGTGACAAATTCGCGCGGGAAGATGTCCGAACGGGTCCCGATGACCTGACACATCTTCACCAGCATGCCGCGCATGGAAACAACGGTCGCAAAAATGAGGTCGGCGTTGCGTTGATGAATTGGTGACAGATCCCTCGCCTGTGGGTCGTGGCCGCGCAGTTTGTCCCGCAGCTCGACCAGTTTATAGCCTAGCCAGACCACCAGGGCCGTGCAGGCAATACGACCACCCCGATAAAGGCGGTTGGCAACGCTTCCCATCAAGCCCGCTCGAGGAGCACGTCGAGCTCTTCATCGTCAGCGTGTGGGAATTCCCAACCGGCATCCTGGTCCTCGAATCTTCCTGCAATGCTGGCAGCCCGTGCGAAGTCGTCGATGGCTTCGTGTATTTCCTTGCGCATTCGCTCGCGATTATCGCGCGGGCGCTGGGTGGCCATACCTTTTAGCTGCCTGTGAAAAATGGCATCCACAACCTCGGCACCTTGAATCTCTGAGCGGCCATCAGCACAGACGAGCGTCAGCGTGCGAAGTTCCGACAAGGCGACCCTCAGGTAGTCGACATGGGGTACTTCGTCGCGGGCGATGCAGCTGACCATGTGCGCGGCCTGGTCTGCGTTCGTGCTGACCTCAGGATCTCCAAGCAGGGACTGGGCCCAGGTGAAAGTGGTCTCGGCGAAAGTCTCGATCACCAGGACGTTGGCCATCATCGTGATCAGGGTCTCCATTTCTTCGGAAAGCGCTGGGAACAGACGCTTGCGCTCGCCCCGGGGAGGGCCGCTCATCATTCGCAGCAGCACGTCGTTGGGAATCGCTGGTTTGTTCATCCCAATGTCGCGGGCGGCTTCCCACATCTGTTTGTGGCCACCCTGATCCCGATACCCGGCCTCGTCACGCGCGTGCGCTTCGAAGAGCCCGCCGGCGAGGTGGGCGAGCGCCGTTCCGTCCACGGCTTCCTTGACCTGGGCCTTCAGATCCGGAACCGTGACGTCACGTATTCTCGCCCCGAACCCTTCCACGATCGAGATGATTGTGAGTGACCGGGTGACCGGCTCGACCACACCTTCCTGCAGCAGGAACTTGGCCTGTGCCACACTCGGGTAATTGGGTGGGACGTACTTGTCGGGTATGTGAACCAGCGGGTTGTCGCGGTCGGCGAGTTGACCGCGCCAGGCTTTAATGGCCGGTCGTCGTATCGCACCGCGTGGCGAGATGTACTGACCGTCCAGGTAGCCACCGTGGCACCGCACACCATCGGCAATCAGCGGTTCATCGTAGCGGTCGTCCGTCATGAGTTCCTCGAAGGAATACTCGAGCTGATCAGAAGTTGTTGCCTCGGCCACGGTCACCTCACTTTTGCGAACGCGCAATGGAAACCCGGGCGAATATACCAAATCTCATGGTCGGCGGTTGTGAGCCACTCAGATCTGGTGGTCTGAGCGACGTCAAGCTCCGCGCGCGGGTTGTGCTAGGCTGCGAGCTCCGGCACCTGATCAGGGGAAAGCCAATGGATACTCACTTCGACGTTCACATCAAAAATGGGACCATCGTTGATGGCACACGGGTGCCGAAGTATCGGGGTGATATCTGGATCAAGGACGGGCGCATCGCTCAGATGGGCGGCCGCGCACGAGGTTCGGCGGAACAGGTTATGGATGCCGACGGCTGCATTGTTGCACCGGGTTTCATCGATCTGCACACCCACTACGACGCCCAGATCCGTTGGGATCCGTATTGCTCGATTTCCAGCTGGCACGGGGTAACCTCGGTGGTTCTGGGCAACTGCGGTTTTGGTTTTGCCCCCTGCAGGCCGGAGTTTCGCGAGCGCTCGATGCTCACGATGACCCGCACCGAAGCCATCCCCTACGACACCATGAAGGAAGGCATGTTGCCGCATTGGGACTGGGAGACCATTCCCGAATATCTGGACAGCCTGGAGCGTGCGCCGCTGGGCGTGAACTGCCTGCAATACATGCCTACCTCGTCACTGATGACCTATGTGATGGGCCTGGAGGCCGCAAAGAGCCGCCCGGCGACCAAGGCCGAGAGGGACGAAATGAAGCGCCTGCTGCACGAAGGCATGGATGCCGGCCTGTGCGGCTTCTCCATTCAGCGGCTCGGGCCGAATTCGACCCAGGCTGACTTTGACGGCTCGCCGATGGTCACCGACACCATGGTCGACGCGGACATCCTGGCCCTGGCGGAAGTGCTCGCGGAGCGCGATGAAGGTTTTATCCAGCTGACCCAGGCCACCTGCACGGACATCAACGATCCGATTGATCAGGAGTTCAAGCGCAAGCTGGCGCAGGTTGCCCGGCGCCCGATCATCGACAATGTGGTGCCGGTCAGCCAGCACAATCCGAAGATCCACAAGGATCGGCTCAAGTGGCTGGCCGATGTGCAGGCAGAGGGACTGGCGATTTACGGCCAGGCGAACACGCATCGAACCGGCTTTGTGTTCACCCTCGAGGAGTGGAACCTGTATGACTCCAGCCCCGCATGGCGCGAGGCAACCACCGGCACGCGCGATGAGAAGATGCGCAAGATGCGCGATCCGTCGCTGCGCGAGCGGCTCATTGCCGAGCAGGAAGGCGCGGCCTCGATATTCACCCAGACTCAAATCGCGGTCGGCGGACACCCTTCAAAACTCGTCGTACAGGCCGTCGACGGCCGCGAGGACCTGGAGCCCTACGTTGGTAAAAGACTCGGCCAGATAGCATCCGAAGAAAACAAGCACTACGTCGAGGTGATGCTCGATCTATCGCTTGCAACTGATCTGAAGGCCGAGTTTCTCGGTGAAGGCCCGCAGTTCAGCATTGAGAACATGGCAGGTGCGATCAGCGAATCGCCCTACACCATACCGGGTGTTTCCGACGGTGGAGCGCACACGAAGTTTTTCACCGGCGGCGCATGGACGACGGATTTCCTGGCCTGGATGGTGCGCGACACCGGTGCGCTGAGCCTCGAAGAGGCCCACTACCGCGGCTCAACGCTGGCTGCTCACGCTGCCGGATTCAAAGATCGAGGTATGTTGCGCGAGGGCGCGCCCGCGGACGTGATCGTCTACGAACTGGATTCGTTGGCCATCGAACCGCCGTGGATCGGTGAGCCCGTGTACGATCTTCCCGGTGGTGAGTGGCGTCGCGTCCAATATGCCCGGGGCTACCGGCACATTCTGGTCAATGGCGTTGAAACGTTCAGAGACGGCGAGTGCACCGACGCTGTTCCAGGCAAGTTGCTTCGTCACGGCAGAGGCTGACGAAATACCGGTTATCAACCGCCTCGAATTCGGGGCAACAGAAAGATCTCCGCACCTTCCGGGATCGGCTCAGCCCAGCTGTCCCGGAATATTTCGCCATTGATGGCGACCGCGACGCCTTCGTCGATGCGGCTTTGCATACGCGGACAGCGCTCGACCAGCTTTCGCAGCAATTCCCGAATGGTGGTGGCCTCTATCGAAATCGAAGCCGCGCCGTCGGCCGCGTCGCGCAGCGATCCCGATAGATTAACCTCTGGCATCAGCCTGCCGAAACGTCGGCAAGCTTGTTTTTGATGGCCTTGAGGATGCGCGGCGGAGACATCGGTACGTGCGACATACGAACGCCCACGGCATTGGACACCGCATTGCCGATGGCTGCCAGCGGCGGCACGATCGACGTTTCGCCGACGCCTCGAATACCGTATGGATGATTCGGGTTCGGAATTTCCAGGATCTGCGTGTCGATAAATGGAAGGTCCGAACAGACCGGAATCCGATAGTCGAGAAATCCCGCATTCTGCAACCGACCGTCCTCGCCGTAGATGTATTCCTCGTTGAGCGCCCAGCCGATACCCTGTGCGGCGCCGCCCTGAAACTGGCCTTCCACATAGTCGGGGTGAATGGCCTTGCCGGCGTCCTGAATCACGGTGTAGCGAAGCACCTTAGTGGCGCCGGTTTCCGGATCCACTTCGACGTCAACAATGTGGCTGGCGAACGAGACGCCGGCGCCGTCGGCGACAACTTCGTTGTGACCGGCTATGGGGCCGCCGCTGGTCGGGGATGCGGCCGCCAGAGCTTCGAGGGTCAGCGGCGCAAGGTTGCTGTGCGCGACTCCCTTGGCGACGGCGGCGCCGTTCTCCCAGACGACGTCTGCAACGTCGATCTCCCAGGTTTTTGCGGCCCTGTCTCGAAGGACTTCGATGGCCTCGCGCGCGGCGAAAATCGTCGCCATCCCCGACGAAAACGTTCCGCGGCTGCCTTCGGTGGTGTCGTTGTGGCCGAGCGAGCCGGTGTCGCCAATGTTGCATTTCACGCGCTCGTAAGGGATGCCCAGTTCTTCGGCCGCGATCAGCGACAGCGACGCCCTTGCCCCGCCCACGTCTACGGTACCCACGGTCAGATTGACGGTACCGTCGACTCCGATGTTCAGATCCGTGCAGGTCTGTCCGCCGAAGTTGAACCAGAACCCGCAGGCCATGCCGCGGCCCTTGTTTTTACCCAGTCGCGCTTTCATGTGCGGATGCTTTTTGACAGCCTCCAGGGTCGGACCGATGCCGATCGGCCCGTAGGTCGGGCCATAGGAAGCCCGGGTGCCTTCTTTAGCCGCGTTTTTGATTCGGAAATCCACCGGGTCCATGCCGATCTCGGCCGCCACCAGATCGATGGTGCTTTCGACGCCAAACGCAGCCATGGGTGCCGAGGGTGCACGATAAGCGGTCACCTTGGGCCGGTTGACGAGCACGTCGTAGGCGACGGTCTTGACGTTGTCCAGGTCGTAACACGCGAACGCGGTCATGCCGCCAAGCATTCCCCAGATTCCCGGAAACGCACCGTCCTGATAACGTAACGTTGCGGATGCGGCGGTAATTTTGCCATCCTTTGTCGCCCCGATCTTCACGTCAACGGACGTAGAGGAGGTCGGGCCGCTGGCGCGGAATACCTCTTCGCGGCTCATCACCAGCTTCACGGGTCGGTTGGCTTTGCGGGACAGCGCAAGCGCCACCGGCTCCATCCACACGTGGGTCTTGCCGCCGAACCCGCCGCCGATCTCTGAAGCGGTGACTTTGAGCTTGGCGATTTCCAGGCCGAGCAATGTCGCGCAGACATTGCGATAGGAAAAATGACCCTGGGTCGTCACCCACAACTCGCCCTGGCCGTCGGGACCTACACTGGCAAGGCAGGCGTGGGGTTCGATATAGCCCTGGTGGGTTTGCTCGGTCTTGTAGCTCTTCTCGATAACAATATCGGCCTGTTCGAAACCGGCATCGACATCGCCGTGTCCGAACTCGGATCGCTGAGCTATGTTCGACGCTTTTTTGGGTGTTGGGTCGACACCCCCGGTGCGGATGTGCGGTTGCACGATCGGTGCGTCGGGGCGCATCGCTTCATCGACGTCGGTCACGTGCGGCAAGACCTTGTAGTCGATCTTGATGAGCTTGAGCGCCTTCCTCGCCGTTTCTGAATTTATCGCTGCAACCGCTGCAACCGCGTGCCCGTCGTAGAGTGCGCGCCCACGCGCCATGCAGTTTTCGAGAATGTCGAGCATGCCCCGATCGCCGTTGGTCAGATCCGGCAGATCGTCGCAGGTAATGACGGCCTTCACGCCCCTGAGCTTTTCCGCCCTGGAGGTGTCGATTTTCCGGATCGTTGCATGCGCGTGTGGTGAGCGCAGGATCAGACCGACCAGCTGTCCCGGGGCAGAGGCGTCGGCGCCGAACCTGGCGCGGCCGGTTACCTTATCAACGCCGTCCGGTCGCGGCGGCCGCTGTCCAATTATTTTGAATTCCTGGTTGGTAAAACTCGTATCGTGTGCCACTGGGCTGTTCTCCTTACCAATTCGTTTCGTTGTCGGATTGCAATTCGGCTACCGACGTTTTTTCCTGAGCTCTTTCGCAGCGGCGTCCACCGCGCGCACGATCCTGTCATAGCCCGTGCATCGGCACAGGTTGCCGGCCAGCGCGAATCGGATCTCGGTCTCACTGGGGTTCGGATTGCGGTCGAGGAGCGCCTTGGCCGCGACCAGAAATCCTGGGGTACAGATACCGCATTGCAGCGCCGCGTGCTCAATGAACTTGCTCTGCAAAGGGTGCAGCGAGTCGCCGTCCGCCAGACCCTCAACGGTGGTCACCGCGCGGCCTTCAACCTCCGCGCCCAATACGAGGCATGAACACACCAGTTGTCCGTCGACGGTGACGCTGCACGCGCCGCAATCACCGGTGCCGCAACCCTCCTTGGAGCCAGTGAGTCCGAGACGGTCACGCAGCGCGTCAAGCAGGGTTTCGCTTGCGTCGCAGACGAACTCTGCGGCATCGCCGTTTACCGTTGTCGAAACATGAATGCCGGTCATTGTTTTCCTCCTGCGCGCTGGTAGGCAATTTTTGCCGCACGCCGGCCGAGAACACCTGCTACGTCGACTCTGAATTCGATAGTACCGCGTTTGTCATCGATCGGATTGCAGGCGGCTTCGCATGCCGCCGCCAGGTTCGCCAGCGCGTCATCCTCGAGCTTCGTGCCGATGATCGCTTTGGCCGCTGCGGGCACCAGCAGGACAGTTGGCGCCACCGCGCCGAGTGTGACCCGCGCCTGTTTGATGACCCCTCTGGGGCCCAGCGTCAGGCTGACACCGGCGCTGACCACCGCGATATCCATCTCTGTTCGCGGTATGAAACGTAGATATGCGTCACCGGATTTGGGAGGGCGTTTGGGTAAGGTGATGGCCTCGATGACCTCGCCGTTCTTTAGGGAAGTGGCGCCGGGACCGGTGACGACCTTATCCACCGCCAGCGTGCGGCGTCCTTTGGGGCCGACGATGGCTACCTTTGCACCGGCGGCCACCAGCGCAGGTACGCTGTCCGCCGCCGGTGATGCGTTGCACAGGTTGCCGACCATG
Organism: Pseudomonadales bacterium; assembly: GCA_046582225.1. Taxonomy (GTDB): domain Bacteria; phylum Pseudomonadota; class Gammaproteobacteria; order Pseudomonadales; family Azotimanducaceae; genus JAYGEV01. The sequence continues at coordinate 841 of JAYGEV010000248.1, read as the reverse complement.
GTGCAACGACCCTGGATTTGATCTGAGCCGATCAGGTTGGCTGCCTCGACCACCCCCGGCCAGGCTTTTTTCAGAGCAGCGGACCTGCCCATCGCGGCTGCCGATACCGCGGCTCCGATGCGAAAGCCGGTGGCCGTCCTGGCGATCGACTGGGTCGCCTCGATGCGCTTGATGTCAACGACGAGATCCGGCTCGATCAATCCGAGTTCCATGCGCACCAGGAGATCAGTGCCGCCGGCCAGTAAGTAGGCACTGCCTTTCGCATTCGCCATGAGCGTTGCCGCTTGTTTTGTCGTTGTTGGTGCTTCGTATCTCATGGGCAGACTGCCTCCCCCCTTTGGAGTCAATAGGAGCACGGGCCGAAACCGGCGCCAATGTGTGTTACCGCAGATCCTAACCGGGACGTCCATCAACCCTCAATGTTTTTGTCTCGGGATGGGCAATGTTGGTCAGGGCGCCCTGCACGCTGCGAGTGCCTCGCTGTTGTCAGAATTTCCGGCGAATTCGCCTGGCGTGGTCATCGCCCAGCACATTCCGGAGACCTTCAGCGAGCACTTTGCCGAACGCCTGGACAGCATCTCGGCTCTGCAGGTCACCCAGGCCAGGCACGGCGATCGAATCCTTCGAGGTCACGCTTACGTTGCGCCTGGCAATCAGCATCTGATGGTGGCGCGTAACGGTCCGCATTACATCTGCCATCTCAGCGACGCGCAACCTGTCAATCGGCATCGTCCCTCGGTAGACGTGCTGTTTCGCTCGGTCGCGAAAAACGCCATCGAGATGGCATTCGCGACGATTCTCACGGGTATGGGCCAGGATGGTGCGAAAGGACTCAAGGAGT
>JAYGEV010000163.1:0-1706 GCA_046582225.1 Pseudomonadales bacterium | reverse complement strand
CTGGTGCTGGATGGCATCGATCTGTTGCGCGGGGCGTTTTTACGGATGGACGAATACTCACTGGATGCGGTCGCCAGGCAAGTGCTTGGTGAAGGCAAGGTGCTGGAAGGCGACGTTCGCGACCGGGTCGGTGAGATCATGCATCGCTATCATGAGGACCTGCCGGGGTTTGCCCTGTATGCGCGCACCGATGCACGCCTCGCGCTTCAGATCGTCGAGCGTCTGGACCTGATCCATCTTGCGTTCACGCGCAGCAGGCTCGCGGGCATGACGCCGGACCGGGTGGCCGCCAGCATCGCGTCGTTCGACTTCCTGTATCTTTCGGCGCTGGTTGAACGCGGCGTGGTGGCGCCCACCGTGCGTTCAGATGACAGCCGGGTGCACGCCGCACAGGCGGGTGGACAGGTGTTCGAGCCGGTCACGGGCGTGCATCCCAACGTGCTGGTGTTCGACTTTAAGAGTCTGTATCCAAGCATCATTCGAACGTTCAACATCGATCCGCTCGGGTTTGTTGACGGTCCCTCTGACGACGCCATCCGGGTGGACAGCACAGTCGGATTCAAGCGTGAGGCAGCCATTCTTCCCCGCATGCTCGATGATCTGTTCCCACAACGCGAGGCGGCGAAGCTGGCTGGAGATCAGGTGGCGTCTCAGGCGATCAAGATCCTGATGAACTCGTTTTACGGTGTGCTCGGTACCCCGGCCTGCAGATTTCACAACCCGGCGATCGCAAACGCGATCACCGGTCAGGGTCGGCACTTCCTGGACTGGTCCAAGCGCTGGTTTGAAGCCAGGGGGTTTGAGGTTCTGTATGGCGACACCGACAGTCTGTTCGTGCGTTCGGAAATTGCAGATGTGGCTCGTGCGCAGCTGATCGGTGAGCGCCACGCTGCCGAATTGAACCGCGACGTGGCCAAATATGTTAACGATCGATGGGGAGTCGTGAGTCGTTTGGAGCTGGAGTTCGAAAAGCTGTACACCAAGCTGTTCCTGCCGTCCGTCAGGCATGGTGAGGGTGGTGCTCGCAAGCGTTATGCCGGTTTACTCGCTGGCGCATCGGAGGTGGATTTTGTCGGTATGGAGGTGGTGCGCCGGGATTGGACCGAGCTTGCTAAGGAAGTCCAGCGCGAGTTATATGCCCGGTTGTTTGCGGGTGAAGCGGTGGATGCTTATCTTGCCGATGTCGTCGAAAGAGTTCGCAACGGCCAGCACGACGATCTGCTGGTATATCGTAAAGGTTTACGCAAACCGCTGGAGAGCTACACGGCAAACACGCCACCGCACGTTGCCGCCGCGCGAAAATCGCCACAGCCGCCCGGTCGAATTATTACCTATCTGATCACCGTGGCGGGCCCGGAGCCCCTCGATGCGCTCGAGCACGAACCGGACCGCGAGCACTACGTCGACAAGCAGATCAAACCGGTAGCGGAGCCGGTTCTCGGAACGCTCGGACTGGACTTCGCCAGAGTGATAGGCGACGACAAGCAGATGGGATTGTTCTAACCGACATTCGCGCTCCTAACCAGATGGCTCCTAACCAGAAGAGGGGCGCCGAGGCGCCCATTTGGTTTAGATCAGAACGCTCTGATACGGGGTTATTACAGCTTCAGTGCGTCGCTGCGGATCAGGTGGGCAAATTCCTCGCGCTGATCCGGGTCGAGCACAGCCGCGATCTCCTGCACCGCCTGGGCGATCGCGATTTGCAG
>JAYGEV010000098.1:0-1757 GCA_046582225.1 Pseudomonadales bacterium | reverse complement strand
TTTGACCGTTTTCACGCCCACCCTCGCTTGTTCATGAATGCGCGCGCGCGTTCCTGCGCCTTGCGCTGTTTCCAGTCAAACCACCAACCCGCGGCGATGCTGTTGCCGAGTCGATCCAGCGGCGACACCGTCAGCAGGTTGGCCGCGCCACGGGCTCGGTCCCGCAGTCGCGGACTGCCGGCTCGCAGAGACAGCCCGAAGCCAGCGTCCAGATAGTGATATTCGTGCCAGTATCCGCTGGGCATGAACAGCGCCTGGCCCGCCTCCACCACCACCTCGTAGCCACGCGCGCACCCTATCGCCGGATGCGCGGCAACATCGGGCTGATCCAGATTCACGTAACTGCGCACGGTGAACGGGTGACGGTACAGGGCCGTAGACTGCTCCGGCGCAAACAACCGAACCCTGCGACGGCCATGAATTGCAGTATGTAACACGTGCCCCATGTCGATGTCGTAATGCAGTGGCGTAGTAGACCCCTTACAACCAAAAAAGGTGTACACGAAGCGCCGGGAAAAGCGCAACCCCACATCGGGAATTGTCACGTCAGCGAGCATCTCTGGAAGCTGCCGCGCGGCATTGTACAGGAACATGCGCAGATCCCTACCCTCACCGAGTGTTTCGCGCAGAAAGTCTGAAAATGACATCGACGCGATACTGTTCATGTAATTTTTGCCAGGATCGCCAAACGACGCATCATAGACACGCACTCGTTTGTGGCCGTAGCGCGCGCTCAAACGCTCAGGCGTCCATGCCTGCAGCGCCGGTGACGCGATCGAGAAGTCGCTGATCAGTGCCGGCGTGTGTGCCGCAATATGCTCTCGCAGTACCTTCCAGCCGTCACGCTCCAGGGAGATCGTCGAAATTTCGTTCGAAAACAGTTTGCGCGCGGCAACGCCCATGGCGGGCAGACCGCTAGCCGTAGACGTCGCCGACGTGGGTTCACCTGGCATCAGTGAATTTGGCCCCTGTATTAAGCCGCATTGGTTGGCGCGCAGTGTAGCCGTTTTCGACGGGGTTCCGAATCGTCAATTTCCGCCCCGCGGAGTCGACTAAAAGGTTGCCAAAACCCCGGTAAAGCGAGAACTTTGCGCTCAGTGCTGGTCTAATTGCCCGCTGGCGAACAGGCAGACGACAGATTCTCAAGATGCAGTCCACGGCGAATATCCTTCAAGGCATCCGAAACGCAGCGGCGTTCGCTTTCCGTCGAACGGTGTTCTGGCTGGGATTCTACATCCGCCCACCGATCCACTGGTTTGTAGGCCTGTTCTCCAAAATCGGAAATCCTCCGGTATTTTCGCACGATGTGTTCGATTGGGTACCACAATTAGAGAGCCACTGGGAAACGATACGCGACGAGGCGCTCAACGTGCTCGACCGCCCGGAGAACGTGCCGCCTCTACGTGTGGTATCTCCGGACCACAGCCGCATCGCAATCGATGACAAATGGAAGGTGTTTTTCCTGTGGGGCTACGGCTACGAGGTCCAAGGCAATACGGCTCGTTGCCCGAAGACCAGCGAACTGGTGGAGTCCGTGCCCGGGCTCATTTCCGCTTTCTTTTCGATACACACGCCGGGCACGCATCTGCCGCGCCACTATGGTCCGACAAACGGCATGATCACCTGTCATCTCGGGCTTAAGGTCCCAACAGATCGAAAAAAATGCCGAATCGCCATCGACGATCAGGACTACAACTGGGATGTGGGAAAGTTTCTGATCTTCGACGACACCTACTATCACGAGGTGTGGAACGACA
>JAYGEV010000017.1:0-5566 GCA_046582225.1 Pseudomonadales bacterium | reverse complement strand
CTCCCACAGGTGTCGTTCTGCCCGGCGACAGGTGGCCCGGCAAACATGGGCCAGTGCGGCGGCGCGGGTACCGCCTGGAATGACGAACTCGGTCAGGGCTGGCAACCGCTCATTCAGTCTGGCGACCTCAGTCTCCACCCAGTCCGGGTCAGGGCATGGTGTTACACCCAGGGTTGCGAGATAGGCGCCGATGTCGAACAGCTCCTGCTGAATCTGCCGGCATGGATCGGTCAGCACGCTGTCATCGGTGAGTTCGGTGAGCAGTAGCCCGAGAAAGCTGTTCAGTTCGTCCACCGCGCCGATCGCATGCATACGCGGATGAGATTTCGACACCCGGCTGCCATCGGCCAATGAAGTTTGTCCACTATCTCCGGTTTTCGTGGTGACCCGGGTGATGCGTTTTCTTGCGCGGGCCATACGGCTCCTTGCGTGATTGGTGGTACGGGTGAGCGTGCGAGTTCGATCTGCTCTTGGTTGTCAGCTTTGCGCGTCGCTGGTGGGGTCGAACTGCGCTACCGTGATCAGTCCGGTGTCGAAGGAGTGGGTCAACCCTTGGTAGGCGTGTCGCATGAAATGTTTCGCCTGGGGAAATCCGGTTCCGGAATCTGCAGCCGAAATACTGACTCCAACCACAACCGGAATGTGGCCTTCAGAAGTTTCGAAGGAATGCATGTACAGATTGTCGAATATTCGACGAAAGCTCTGAGATGTGCAGTTTGCGATGTCCTTCTGGAGCGTGATCACGGCAAACATGTTGGCTTCTGGACGGGTTACCACATCCAGCGGCCGCACCAGCTGGCGGACCTTTGCGCCGATTCCAGACATCAGCTCGTCAACGATCGACTGGTCGTACTGTTCCTCGACGACGCTGAGATTGTTTATGCCGACCAGGAGTAGACATGCCGCACCGCCGCGCGCTTCTGCTTCTTTCATGGTGTCGGAAAGGCGGCCGATGGCGAACTTCAAATTGCCAAGGCCGGTGACCGGATCCACGACGTCGGTCGTCTGCAAGTCCTGAATCTTTTTCCGCAGCAGGCGATTAGTGCGCAGGAGTTCGTTCTGGCGTGCGGCGATTCGCTTGGCGGCAACCACTCGAGGCAGCAACTGCGCGCGCGGGTTCGCCTTGTTCAGGAAATCGTCCACGCCCTCCTTGAAGGCTTCGGTCATCGCCTCGAAGTCCTCGCGAGCGGTCAGCAACCTCACGTAGGTAAAATGTTCGCTGGTTTCGTCGAGCTTCTTGACCCGACGGGTTAGCTCCAGACCGTCCATGGACGGCATCAACCAATCGGCGATGAGTATCTGGGGGGGCCGCTTCTCAAGCGAACGCAGAGCCTGCAACGGATTGTTGGTAAATCTTAAGTTGCTGAATCTGCCGCCGCGCAACGCTTTGGCGCTGGAAAACTTGGCGTCGTCAACGACCAGGATTGGAATGTCTGCGTTTGACATGTAATTTAGTGGCTGGCTCGGCGCTTGAAAGGCAACCTTGATATGCGAGGTGTCGAGCGTTGTCAAGAAATGCACCGTGTGTGGAACTGATCGAATCTTAGCACCTTGAACAGGTTCACCTATCGGGCAGACCGCCGGAAATTGGAAGCACTTTGCGCAATTTTGTAAGGGGAAATTCATGCCATCATTCGACGTAGTTTCTGAAGTCGATCTCCAGGAGGTCCGCAATGCCGTGGACCAGGCAGCGCGCGAACTCGGTACCCGTTTCGACTTCAAGCGTGTGGATTCGGGTTTCGAACTGGTCGAAGCCCGGATTCTACTGTTCGCCGAAGAGGAGTTTCAGCTCGGCCAGATGCTGGACATACTTCGCGACAAGCTCAATCGTCGTGGGGTGGACGTGCGAGTCCTGGACCCAGGGCCCGTGGAAGCCGCGGGCAAGCAGAAGCGCCAGGCTTTTGGGCTGAAGCAGGGCATCGACCGGGACACCGCAAAACGCCTTGTGAAGCTGATTAAAGATACCAGGCTGAAGGTTCAGTCGCAGATCCAGGGCGAGCAGATTCGGGTTACCGGCAAAAAACGTGATGACCTGCAGAGCGTCATGGCACAACTCAAGGACGCTGAATTGGATATACCGCTGAACTTCGACAACTTTCGTGACTGACACGGTTGGGGTCACTTGAAGCTCACTGAGGTTCTCAATCGGCGCATGATCACGTGCGCGTTTACCGGGTTTGCGTCAGGGTTGCCGCTGTTTGTTCTTGTCCAGCTCGTGCAGGCGTGGCTGCGCGATGAAGGCGTAGGCCTCACCGAAATTGGATTGTTCGCGCTTGCGCAGCTTCCCTACACCTGGAAATTTGTCTGGTCGCCGCTGGTGGAGCGTTATCCGCTGCCGTTTCTTGGTCGGCGACGTGGTTGGATGCTCGTTACCCAGGTCGGGCTGGTAGGAGGCTTTGGCGCGTTCGGCTATTTCGATCCGATATTGAGCATCGAATGGGTGTTCGCCGTTGCGCTACTGGTCGCCTTTGCCAGCGCCAGCCAGGACATTGTCATCGACGCTTACCGTCGCGAGCTGTTGCTCACCGACGAAGAGCTCGCGCTGGGAAATTCGATCCATGTGCAGGTTTATCGTATTGCCGGATTCGTTCCTGGATCGCTTGGATTGATACTCGCAGACTATCTCCCCTGGAGCATTGTGTACTGGATCATGGCCGGTTTCATGATGATCGCCGTGATCACCACGCTGGTGATCCGCGAAGCACTTCTCGAACCCACCATTCCGGCGACGTTGAAGGCAGCCATCGTCGAACCGTTTCGTGAGTACTTTTCCAGACGGGGTTGGAGGCATGCGCTGGTGGTTCTGGTGTTTTTGTTTGCCTACAAGTTCGGTGACAGCATGGCGACAGCGCTGTCTACCGTGTTCTACCTGGATCTCGGCTTCACCAAGACGGAGATCGGCCTGGTTGCCAAGAATGCCGGTTTTTGGCCGGCGCTGATCGGCGGGCTCCTTGGTGGCCTGTTGATCGTCAAGATAGGAATCAATCGCGGGCTGTGGCTGTTCGGCGTGGTTCAGCTTGTTACGATACTCGGGTTTGCGTATCTGGCTCAGGTTGGTAGCGACCTGATGGTGCTGGCCGGGGTGATTGCTGCCGAGTACCTGGGCGTCGGGCTCGGGACCGCGGCGTTTGTAGCGTTCATTGCTCGCGAGACCTCACCGTTGCTGGCCGCCACTCAGTTTGCTCTTTTCAGTGCGATCACCGCCCTGCCACGGACGCTGACCGCGGCGGCGACAGGCTGGCTCGTTGAGGTCGTGGGGTGGGAAGAATTTTTCTACCTGTGCGCGTTGCTGGCGGTGCCGGGAATGGTCCTGCTCGTGTGGGTTGCCCCGTTTAAGGCGCCCATCGATGCGCCTCGGCGATCCGCTGCCCGATGAACGCGACGTTTTCGAGTTCCAGTCGATGGCGCTGCAGATCGGCGCCGCCGGTTCCGGTTCGCAGCGAAATCCGCAGTCCGGCGTTCACGACCCGGTGCCAGGGCAGCGCGGTGTTGTTCGGCAGGTTGTGCAGCGTGCGACCCACATATCTCGCGTGACTGGGGAGGCCGGCCAACGCGGCAATCTGGCCGTAGGTTGCCACGAATCCGCTGGGAACCATTGCCACCACCTGCCAGATCCGCTCTTGAGGAGAAGGCTCAGCGAAAGCTTCAGCGAAAGGTTCCGGCGAAGGTTGACTTCGTTGCGGGTCGTCCCCAGATTGGCAGCATGCATATTTTCGTCGTGCCGCCGTGGGACTTTGGTTCGTAGTCTTCTTTCTCACGCCCATTGTCGAAATGTACCTGCTGATCGAGGTCGGTGGCTACATCGGCACCCCGCAAACCGTTGCGCTGGTGATGTTGACCGCCGTTGTTGGCATCGCGCTGCTGCGTCGCCAGGGGTTTGCAACTCTGACCCGCGGCATGGGGCGCCTGCAAGCGGGTGAAGTGCCCGCCCAGGAGATGGCAGAAGGAATTCTGCTGGCTGTAGCAGGGGCTTTGCTGATTACCCCTGGATTCGTGACTGACGCCGTTGGATTCCTGTTTCTGCTGCCCGCGAGCAGAGCGCCGGTTGCGCGATGGATGTTGTCCCGGGTCCCCCGGTTGAATCCGGGTTTTGATCCGCATGGTGGCGCTACCGGCGCCGCTTCTCAGGCCGACGCAAAAAACCGGGTACTCGAAGGAGAGTTTGAGCGTTCGGACGGGAACGACAAGCCGCCTGCCGTGTAGTCGCCGCTTTGTCCGGTGGTGGCCAAGAGTTTTCCTCCAGGGTCTTGAATATCGGCGATCCGCCACTATCATAGGCGGCCCTTGGATTAGCACTCTCTATATGAGACTGCTAACGGGTAACCCTCAATTGGGATTTTAACTGGGAGAAATACAGGCGATGAACATTCGACCACTACACGATCGCGTTGTCGTGCGCCGACTGGAAGAGGAATCCACGTCCGCTGGCGGAATCGTGTTGCCCGATTCTGCGGCTGAGAAGCCGTCACAGGGCGAAGTTCTGGCCATCGGTACAGGAAAGATACTGGACAATGGCGAGGTACGTCCTCTGGATGTGAGCGTAGGCGACACGGTCATTTTTGGCCAGTACGGCGGCAGCACGGTGAAAATCGACGGTGAGGAGCTTCTGATCCTCAACGAAAGCGAGATTTTCGGTGTTCTTGAAGGGTAATCAGCGACATTAATGAGGAATAAGCGATGAGCGCTAAAGACGTACAGTTTGGTGATGATGCGCGTAGCCGCATGCTGGAAGGGGTGAACGTGCTTTGTGACGCCGTGAAGGTCACTCTGGGCCCCAAGGGCCGCAACGTAATTCTGGACAAGTCGTTCGGTGCCCCCACGGTTACCAAAGATGGTGTATCCGTGGCCAAAGAGATCGAACTCAAGGATAAGTTCGCGAACATGGGCGCCCAGATGGTTAAAGAAGTCGCCAGCCAGACTTCGGACGAAGCTGGCGACGGCACGACCACGGCGACGGTTCTTGCCCAGGCGATATTGACCGAAGGTCTGAAATCCGTGGCGGCGGGCATGAACCCGATGGATCTCAAGCGTGGAATCGACAAGGCTATCATCCATGTGGTTGCCGAAATCGAAAAAATGTCCACCCCATGTGAAGACACCAAATCTATTGCCCAGGTCGGGACCATCTCTGCGAACAGCGACGAAGCAGTTGGCGAAATCATTGCTCAGGCCATGGACAAGGTCGGCAAAGAAGGGGTGATCACCGTAGAGGAAGGCAGCGGACTGGAAAACGAACTCGACGTTGTCGAGGGAATGCAGTTTGACCGCGGTTACCTGTCTCCGTACTTCATCAACAATCAGGACACCATGGCCGCAGATCTCGAGGAGCCCTATATCCTGCTCTGCGATAAGAAGATCTCCAATATCCGCGACATGCTGCCGATTCTGGAGGCCGTGGCCAAATCCGGAAAATCACTGCTGGTCATTGCCGAGGATGTCGAAGGCGAAGCACTGGCAACGCTGGTGGTGAACAACATGCGCGGCATCGTGAAGGTCGCTGCAGCCAAGGCACCCGGTTTCGGCGATCGTCGCAAAGCCATGCTGCAGGACATCGCGATCCTCACCG
>JAYGEV010000001.1:0-7574 GCA_046582225.1 Pseudomonadales bacterium | reverse complement strand
CGGTCTAGGCACATGTGCCAAACGGAACGTCCCACCTTGTTTATGCCCCCGATAAACACGTTCTCTTAGTAGAGAATCCGCAGTTTTGGTTTTTCGTTCTGCAAAGCATTCTAGCTAGGTTGCCAAAGCATTGGCTATCGGCTCGCGACAAAATCCTACGGTTTTTTTTGGATCGACAGCAAATTCATAAACTTACGAACGTAGAAAAATTTCAACCCCGGGACCGGCAGCGCTGTCGGTTTGTGTGCAACTCGTTGAAGAACCTGTGGATAGTTTTCGGCGTCGAATCTTATCCCCGTTTTCCCCGCCCCCATCAGCAGCAAATACACCGGTTATCCACACAGATGTACCCAGGAAAAAACGCTTACACAGCAATTGCTTAGCCTGGTTTTCAACAGCCCATGCCACCCCCAACAAACAACAACCACAATCTTATATGTAATCATCTTATTGTTCGTTGACACTCTGGAACCTCGTTCTTACAATCCCGCTCCCTGTAAATCTCCCTGCTGATCACAACCGTAGGGATGGTGATGGCACGAATTACTTACGAGTGACCTGACAGATGAAGAGAACCTTTCAGCCGAGCAATCTGAAGCGTAAGCGAAAGCACGGATTCCGGGCGCGCATGGCGACCCGTGGTGGCCGCAGAGTCATCAACGCGAGACGGGCAAAGGGTCGCAAGCGACTCAGCGCCTGAGTTCCGATCAGCTGACCGATAGTTCAGGTGATCCCACCACTCGGATTTCCGCGAAGCGCTCGCCTAACCGCCTCGCGCGACTATGATCGTGCGCTCAGACACGCTGATCTACGCAACCGCATTGGACCGATACGCCTGAGCGCGGTTGCCAACAACATGCAACGCGCCCGGCTGGGCATGATCGTCGGCAAACGCGGGGTTGCCAAAGCCCATGAACGTAATCGCATCAAACGGGTCATTCGAGACTTTTTTCGACAACGACGGGCAGACCTTGCCGCGCTGGACATCGTGATCCAGGTAACCGGCCAAATCGACAATTCCGAACTTCGAGGACTGCTTTTTCAGGTGTTTTCTCCGCTAGCAGATTCCCGGGTGCAGCAATGAGATTGGAGCTGGCTCCGCGCAGGGCGTTGCAGTTCGCCATTCAAATTTATCAGTGGACGCTGAGCCCGTTCGTCGGTAACCAGTGTCGTTTCTACCCCAGTTGCTCGCACTACGCCTTTGAAGCCATTGAGGAACATGGGGCCCTGCGTGGAACGATGCTCGCGCTGCGTCGGCTCGGTCGTTGTCATCCGTTTCATCCTGGTGGGCAAGACCCGGTACCTACCAGAGAGGAGTTGTAACCGCCGATGTTGCCCACAGAAGTAACCCGCATACTGCTGCTGATAGGCCTGGCGGTGGCCGGCTATCTGTTGATACTGGCCTGGAACGAGGACTACATACGCTCGGCCCCGACGCCGGATTACGCACCGGCCCCGGTTCCCCAGGCGACCGGCCCTTCGATGTTGCCACAGGTCTTACCACCCGGGGTGGGCCAGCCGCTATCGGCGCCTGTCGCCGGTGCCTCAGACCCCGGGGTGCTTGCGGGGCAAAGTGAGTCCGACGTGCCTGCTGCTTCGCTCATCTCTGGAGTAGAGGTCGCCCCGCGTGGTCCTGTCGCGGCAGCCGCAGTGGGTAGTGACCGCCTGGTGTATGTGAAGACGCCAAAGCTCGAGGTGTGGATTGATCGGCTGGGTGGCGACATCGTGCGGGTTCAACTGCCTGAATATCCGGTAGATATTGAGCGACCGGATGTGCCATTTCTGCTGCTCGACAACGGCGGCGGCCACACCTATGTCGCACAGAGTGGTTTGTTCGGTGTCGACGGCGTCGACACCGGAGCGGGCCGACCTTTGTACTCGACGCGATCGTCGAGTTACGAGGCGGCCACCGGTGAGCTGCGGGTAGATCTCACAACCGTACAGGATGGCCTGGATGTCACCAAGACATATCACTTCGTGGCCGATGACAGCCTGGTCAATGTGGAATACCGGGTCCGCAACCTCACCGATCGCACTATCAAAGCCAGCATGTTCGCGCAGATCAAGCGCGACGCCAAAGAGCCGCTTGGGGAGTCATCATTTAGTCTCGGTCCCCAGCCTTACCTCGGGGCTGCATTGACCACGGCTGAAAACCGCTACGAGAAACTGGAGTTCGATGACCTCGATGAGGGTAACTTTCAAACCTCGCAGCAGGGGGGCTGGATTGCATTTCTCCAGCACTACTTCTTGAGCGCGTGGATTGGCAACCCCGAAGAGATCAACAATTACTACGGTCAACGCCGAAATGACGGCACTTACATGGTCGGTTTCTCCGGTCCGCTCAAAGAGGTTGCTCCAGGTGCGGTGGGTGAGTGGTCGGCTCGATTTTATGCGGGCCCCAAGGACCAGAAGCGATTGGAAGAGATTGCCGAAAACCTGAACTTGACCGTCGACTACGGATTTCTCTGGTGGATCGCGGTGCCCCTGTTCTACATTCTGGACTGGTTTCATTCGTATGTTGGCAATTGGGGTGGGGCAATCATTCTGCTCACCGTGCTGGTCAAGCTTGTGCTCTATCCGTTGTCCGCCAAAAGTTATAAGTCGATGGCCAACATGCGCCGGGTCGCGCCGCAGATGAAGCGTTTGCAGGAACGTCACGCGGATGATCGTCAGAAACTGTCCCAGGAGATGATGGCGCTCTACAAGAAAGAGAAGGTCAACCCACTGGGTGGCTGCCTGCCGATGTTGCTGCCTATGCCAATTTTCCTCGCCCTGTACTGGGTGCTGTTTGAAAGCGTTGAACTGCGGCACGCACCGTTTGCGCTTTGGATAAACGATCTCGCGGCGATGGACCCATATTTCGTGCTGCCGTTGTTGATGGGTGGCAGCATGTATCTTCAACAGCTGATGAGCCCGGCGGTGGGTGATCCGATGCAGGTGCGAATGATGCGACTGATGCCGGTGATGTTCACCGTGATGTTCCTGTTCTTCCCGGCCGGACTCGTTCTGTATTGGCTTGTGAACAGCGTGCTTTCGATCGCGCAGCAGTACTACGTCATCAAACAGACCGAGGGCGCCTAGCCTGCCAGATGCCGACTCTCACGGTGTGGATGTGGACACCATCGCAGCGGTCGCGACTCCCGCCGGCCAGGGTGGGGTGGGGATTGTCAGAATCTCCGGAGGCCTGGCAAAAACCATTGGCGAACGGATCGCGGGGCGTGCCCTTAAACCCCGATGGGCGACCCATACCACCTTCAGCACAGCCCGGGAAGGTGCCATAGACGACGGCGTGGCGATCTACTTCGCGGCGCCCGCATCCTTTACTGGCGAGGATGTTGTAGAGCTTCAGGGCCACGGTGGACCCGTGGTAATGGGGCTGCTGTTGAGTGCGGTACTGGGTCACGGCGCTCGGATGGCGCGACCGGGAGAGTTCACCGAGCGAGCTTATCTGAACGGCAAGATGGACCTTACCCAGGCCGAGGCGGTAGCGGATCTCATTTCCAGTGCCTCGGTTGCGGCGGCCAGAGCAGCGGCGCGCAGCCTGCAGGGCGAGTTCTCCGACCGCGTCCATGAAGTGGACGCGCGACTGGTCGAGCTGCGCGTCTACGTCGAGGCGGCCATGGACTTTCCGGAAGAAGAAGTGGACTTCCTGAATGCAGGTGCGGTGGGAGAGCGGCTGGAAGCAATCAGTCGGGATCTGGTGGCTCTGCTCGAAGCGTCTCGACAGGGCGTTCTGCTGAGAGATGGAATCACGGTCACCCTGCTGGGAGCGCCCAACGTTGGTAAATCGAGCTTGCTCAATGCCCTGGCGGGCGAGGATCGCGCGATTGTCACAGACGTTCCGGGAACGACGCGCGATCTGGTTCGGGCGAACCTGGACCTGGGTGGGTTGCCGGTCGAAATCATCGATACCGCCGGATTGCGGGACTCCAACGATCCTGCCGAGCGTGAAGGCGTGCGCCGGGCGGTAGCCGAAGCAGGTCAGGCAGACCTGGTGCTTATGGTGGCAGATCTCAGTGGGTCACAAGAATGTCCACCAAACCAGGGACTGGAAGCCGAGTCAACGCTCGCTATTCGAGTCCTCAACAAAGTTGACCTGACCGATCTCGAGCCGGGGCTGGTCAGGCAAGGCGGTGCGGGAGATGGCATGGCCGGCGCCATGGATCCACCGACGGTTCGCGTGTCGGCAGTCACCGGCGCCGGGATTGCAGATCTGCGTGCTGCAATGATGGCTGCCGTGGGATTCACCGACCAGCCCGGTACATTCACCGCCAGGCAGCGACACCTGCTGGGCCTGGAGCGTGCCCTGGAGCGTCTTGGGAGAGCTGGCGCGTTGGTCGGCAGCGAAGCTCCCGGTGAACTCATCGCTGAAGAGTTGCGGGATGCCCATCAGGCGCTTGGCGGCATCGTTGGCGAAATGACGGCAGACGAGCTTCTGGGAGAGATTTTCGCGAGTTTCTGCATCGGCAAGTAGCGCCGGCGCTAAACCGATAGTTCCAGCGTCCGCTGTGAACCTGTAAATGAGAGAGGCCGCGCGTTTGCCTGCTTGTGGTTTGCCAGAATCGACATCTCGGACTATTGTTCCCACAGTTGTTCCCGTGGATGTTCCCACCGAATTCAGGTCGGACGCGTGGGTGGGAACAGTTCACCGATGGTGGGAACACAGTGGCCTGGGACAAACCGACAGACGCTAAAATCAGGAGCCTCGTCCCGAAACACAAGCGGTATAGCGTATCGGATGGGGGAGGGTTGTTTATCGAGATACTCCCCAGTGGTTCGCGGTCCTGGCGCATGCGCTACCGGTTCGGAGGTCGCCAGGAAAAGGTGAGCCTCGGTCAATACCCGACCCACGGCCTCCTTGAAGCCCGCGAGTGGCGCGATGGCTGTAAAGTAGCTCTGGCGCATGGCGATAGTCCGATGCAGACTAAGCGGGTGCAAAAAACGAGCCGTGCACCGCAGGTCAGCTTCGAGACGTTTGTCGGCAGGTGGCTGGTCGAGGTCGTCTGTAAATCCGATCGCGACTCGAACGACATTCACAGCATTCTCGACAGGGACATTCTGCCCTACATCGGCCACAAGCGATTGCACGCGGTCAGCGCGAACGACGTTGTCGATGTTTATGGCTTCGCAATCGCAACCCGCGACGCCAACCACAACCCTGGCGCGCAGATCGAAGCAAAATTTGTTGGCCGGCAACGCGATCGTGAATTTTCGCTGACCGGGCACGACATCTGAATCATTCACCCGTGGTCTTCCAATCGGCAGGCCAGAATCTATACTTCGCGGGCTTTAAACCCCTCGGACCAGCGGACGAGCCAAGATGCATTTCCCGGACACATTCGACGTCATCGTGATTGGTGCCGGCCATGCGGGCTGCGAAGCCGCAGCCGCAGCCGCCCGCATGGGCGCCCGCACGCTGCTGTTGACGCAGTCGCTCGAAACCATCGGCCAGATGTCCTGCAACCCGGCGATCGGCGGCATCGGAAAGTCTCACCTGGTGCGGGAGATAGACGCGCTGGACGGGATCATGGCCAAGGCGGCGGACCGCGCGGGTATCCAGTTTCGAGTACTCAATGCAAGCAAGGGCCCCGCGGTGCGCGCAACTCGTGCGCAGGCGGATCGGGTGCTGTATCGAAAAGCCGTTCGTGAGCTGCTGGAAGCGCAAAGCGACCTCAGTTTTTTTCAGCAGGCGGTGGTGGATCTGGTCGTTGAGAACAACTCAGTGGTGGGAGTTGTGACCGAAATGGGGCTGGAGTTCCGCGCGCGGAGCGTGGTGTTGACCACTGGAACGTTTCTCGGCGGGCGCATCCACATCGGCCTGCAGAATCACCCGGGTGGTCGAGCGGGCGATTCGGCGTCCAACGCGCTGGCCGACCGGCTGCGGGCGTTGCCGTTCCGGGTGGGGCGATTGAAAACGGGCACGCCCCCACGCATCGACGGACGCACGGTCGACTATTCGGTGATGCAGACGCAGCCCGGAGACACACCGATTCCAAGCCTGTCGTTCCTCGGCGGAGCCAGCGACCACCCGCGCCAGGTTGACTGTCACATCACTTACACCAACCAGCACACGCATGCGCTGATTCGTGATGCGCTGGACCGATCGCCCCTGTACAACGGCTCTATCGAAGGGGTCGGCCCGCGTTACTGCCCGAGCATCGAAGACAAAGTCGTCCGCTTCGCCGAGCGTATTGAGCACCAGATTTTCGTTGAGCCCGAGGGGCTGGATACCCACGAACTGTATCCGAACGGTATTTCGACAAGCCTGCCGTTTGATGTGCAGATTGCCATGGTCCGAAGTATTGCCGGGTTCGAAAAGGCGCACGTTACCCGGCCGGGCTATGCCATCGAGTATGACTATTTTGACCCGCGGGACCTGCACCATTCGCTGGAAACCAGGCCGCTTGCAGGCCTGTTCTTCGCGGGGCAGATAAACGGCACCACGGGTTACGAGGAGGCGGCGGCTCAGGGCTTGCTCGCCGGGGCCAACGCAGCGCTCAAAGTGGCCGGAAAAGCACCCTGGTGTCCGCGTCGAGATGAGGCATACATGGGGGTGCTGGTGGATGACCTGGTGAATCTCGGCACCAATGAGCCGTACCGCATGTTCACCAGCCGTGCAGAGTTTCGTTTGCGACTTCGCGAAGACAACGCCGATCATCGGCTGACACCCACCGGTCGTGACCTTGGGCTCGTGGGTGACCAGCGTTGGAGCGCCTTCAGCGACAAGCGGGCGCTCGTGGAGTGGATCCGGAATACTTTGAGCAACCGCACTGTCACCGGTGAATCGGCTCTCGCCGCCAGGTTTTTCGAGCTGACCGGGGAACGGGTGACCAAGGACGTCTCGGTGCTGGGTTATCTCAAACGTCCGGCCGTCCGCCTGGCCGACATTGCCGGAGAACTGGGGCTGGAGGCCGACGAAAAGGTCGCCGCCAGCGTCCTCGCCCAGGTTGAAACAGACGCCAAGTACGAAGGCTACATCAAACGCCAGGACCGGGAGATTGCGCGGGTTCGGCGCCACGAGAGCATGTTGCTGGCTCCCGACATGGACTACAGCGGCATCGACGGATTATCCAGCGAGATCAGGCAGAAGCTTGCCCAGGTGCGGCCGAGGAGCCTCGCGCACGCCGCCCGAATCCCTGGCATGACTGCTGCGGGGTTGTCCGTGTTGCTGGTTCAGGCGCGCCGTGAACGCGCCGAATCGAGTTTGAGTGAACCTGCCAGTAGTGCAGGTGCCTGAGCATACCCGGCTTGAACAGCTGCACGTCGGCGCGAGCGCGCTCGGGGTCGAGCTGTCGCCAGATCAGGCCGAGTTGCTGCTGGGATATCAGCGCCTTCTGCAGCGCTGGAACGAGAAGTTCAACCTGGTATCGCGCGGGGATGTGGCGCGATTTCTTGAAAGACACCTGCTGGACAGTTTGAGTATCGGCCGGTGGTTGATAGGCGAATGGGTCCTGGATCTCGGGTCCGGAGCCGGGTTGCCGGGAATACCACTTGCGATCGTGAATGCCGAGCGCCGGTTCATGCTCGTTGATCGCAGCGAGCGCAAAGCGCGCTTCCTTGAGCATGCGGTCATG
>JAYGEV010000452.1:0-4274 GCA_046582225.1 Pseudomonadales bacterium | reverse complement strand
CCATGTGAGACTCGTTGGGGAGTCTCGCCACCGCGTGATTGAGCGGCGCGCGCAGCGACCCAAGGCCTCGGGCCGAATCGGATTTTTCGACGTTCTCAAGAACGATCGCAATTACGCCAGCTACCAGACTCATCAGTTTGTCGCCGGTTGCGCCAACATGCTGCTCGAAGCGCCGCTGGTGTTCCTGGTCACCCGGGAACTGCATGCGAGCTACACCGAGTCCATTGCGATCACGATGATCATTCCGTTTGCCGTGAGCCTGGTAACCCTCCCCTTATGGGCACGTTATCTGGATCGGGTTCACGTCGCCGAATTTCGCGCCCGGCAAAGCGTGCTATGGATCGTCTCCCAGCTGATCCTTTGGTTTGGAGCGCTATCGGGGTCGTTGCTCTGGATTGGAGTCAGCCGCATGGTGCAGGGCGTCGCACGTGGCGGCGGATCCCTGGCCTGGCAGCTGGGTCACAACGACTTCGCCGAGCCGGACCAGCTATCTGCGTACATGGGCATACATGTCACGCTGACCGGCGTGCGCGGCGCCATGGCCCCGTTTCTGGGCATTTTCCTGTACCTGGGCTGGGATCTTCAATGGTGGTCGTTCACGGGGATGGGCGCTGGATTGTTTCTGGTTTCAGCGGCGCTGAGCGTCGTATCCTGGAATGGATTTCGGCGTCTACATAGACGAATGCAGCTTCGGCCAGCGGTCAGCTGATTCTAACTCCAACGCTCGGAGGCACTCACAAGCACGCATAAACAGCGTCTCCCAGGCGCTGCGCGCGGGACCTGCCTACCACAGTGCCATGCAACTGATTCATTGCGTAGCCGATTCCGAGCTCCGCATCGGGGTCGGCGAAGCCAACAGAGCCGCCGGTACCGCTGTGACCAAATGCATTCTGGTTCGGCCCGAACATGGGCTGTTCTTCGACCCAGGTATTCAGGATCACCCCACGGCCGCGACGAACGCTGCGGCCAAGGACGAGGTCGCGTTGCATTCCCCACTCCTCGACGCGCATTGCATCTACGGACTGCGCTTTGAGTATGCGAGCGCCGTCGAGTCGACCTCCGTCCGCAAGTGCGGCATAAATCCTGGCGATCCCCCGCGCGTTGCTGTGTCCGTTGGATGCGCCGATTTCTGCCTGTTGCCAGGGCTTGCTGAATACATCCCGGTAAGGACGAATTGCAGGATTCTCCAGAGCAACGGCATGAAGCGGTGTGGGCGGCGTTGACGGGCCGGTGTCAGATGGCTGATAGCGGGCATGATTCGCTCCGATCAGCGGAGCAATGCGGTGCAGGTCATCGTCGGCAACCCCGAGGTGAAAGTCCGCGCTTAGCGGACCGGCCACACGTTCGCGTAGGACCCGGCCCAGCGTCTTACCGGTTGCACGGACGACCAGTTCACCGACGAGAAATCCCCACGTGATGGCGTGATAGCCCATCGCCGTGCCCGGATCCCAGAAGGGTTCTTCCAGCTCCAGGCGTCGAGACATGGCTGCCGGGTCATACAGATCGCTCACGTTCAGTGGCGCGCGGATACCGCAGATCCCCGCCTGATGTGACAGGAGTTCAGCCACCGTAAGCCCACCCCGAGCCGCCCGTAACTGCGGCCAGTAGGCGGCGACCCGTGCCGAGTAATCGAGATGTCCATCCTCCACGACCGTGGCCAGCGCGGCAGCGACAGGACCCTTGGTTGTTGAATAGATGTTGACCAGGGTGTTTTCAGTCCAGGGATCCTCGCATGCACGGTCGCGAAAACCTCCCCATAGATCCACCAGCGTGGTGCCCCGGCGCAGCACGCAAAAGCTCGCGCCGACGTCGATGCCGTCCGTGAAATTGCGTTCAAACACGAGTCGGACCGCCTCAAAGCCGGGCGCCACGCGGCCACGAATTGGGAAGTTCATGGCCTGGCGCTTAGCCGATCTGCGTCACGTCTCGCGGGGATTTTTTCGTCCGCTTACCCTAGAATGCGTGGCGCCAGGAATCGCTGGCAAAGCCCAGGTGTTGGAACTGGTAGACAAGCTGGATTTAGGTTCCAGTGTCCGTAAGGACGTGGGGATTCGACTTCCCCCCTGGGCACCAGATCGAGTATGTGTGGCACATGTCCGATATCGAACAATCAGCCTGTGTGTAAAGCTTATCGACACCCAAAATCCCGACATGCGTCAGGTTTTTTACACCCGATATTGCAGCGCGCGTGAGGGCCACGTGATTGCTGGGTTCGCACTTCGGCACGGAAGTTGCCTGATTAATGGTCAACGAACAACGTTCTATTAGAAAGATGTAGCGATGAATTCCGCAACTACGAAGGCCATGACGATTTTCTTGCTGCTGGCGGTAGCGTCCGGAGCGTATGCAATTGGTGCTACCCACGTGTGAGTACCCGAGCCGGGCTCGATGCTGTTGCTTGGATCTGGTATCGCAGCAATGGCGCTTGTCTGACGGTTCCGTCGGAAGAAGTAGTTAGCCCACCGATCAAGTTTGTGGCGTCGGGATTTGCCGTCGCCGCGTTCTTGGGTTTGTACCTGAGACGCGCCTTTGGCGCATTGAAAAAACGATTTTTCTACGGATCGAGGTGTCCGCTCTGGCGCCCTAGCTAACTGCAATCGATATCAAACCCAGCCCGCTGACTTTCGCGTTCGATCTTGCGCAGGATCACTCGGCAGGCTTGTTCGTCACCGGCGATGTCCACCGCATCACCTACCGCCATATTCTTCTTTTCCCCCGTCACATTGACCGTGACTGCGTTGGCGAAGATCCTGGTTGCACCCAACGCCTGTTGCTCACTGGCAACATTGATGCTCTCGCCGGTCTGAAGCCAGAAGTCGATGCTCGTGACGATGCCGCTGGCGGTAAGCTGCTGCTTTTTGAAGCTGATGCGCTCCTGCTCCAGCAGTTGAAGTTGCGAGCTTGCCTCACGCGTCAATTCATCCTGTTGGCTAACCAACTCCGCAAGATCGCCCAGCAACTGCTGTGCCTCCGGAGTCGACGCGGTAACCGACAACTCATCGAGCTTGGTCTTGATCTGTTCGAAGTTACCCGCCTGGGCTTCGAGCAACGCGTCGATTTTCGGACCCATGACACCGGTACTCTCGATACCGAATTCCACCGCAAGGCCGATGACCGCGCCAATCACCATGCCAGTGGTTGCGACACCCCAATCCTTGAGTCGCAGACGAAACGGTTGCGCGTCTGGCTTTGCTGAGTCGTTGTCCATGCCATGGATAATAAAGCGAAAAAGATCAGATAGTTAGCGGCATACCCACGCGCAGTTGGGGATGTCTAAACCGACACCAGACATGGGTGTGTCTCACGGCGCGTAGAAATCCCGCGAGCTTGTCGCTATGCTCGCGCCGCTCGCCCGGATGGTGAAATTGGTAGACACAAGGGACTTGAACGAAAATTGAGCACCCGGTTATTAAGGAAACGGCCGGCGTGAATGGAGTCAAATTCGGGGAAACCTCAGCACAAGCGTTATCGGTGGTGGCAATCCCGAGCTAAGCCGCGGCTATCGAGCCGAGGAAAGTGTAGAGACTTGACGGCTCCTGCCTAAGTCGCCGCCGCAACCGCGGGGCGATATGGCAAAGAGAAAGTCCAGACCACAAAGCGCCGCAATCTCGGCGTGGCAGCGAAAGCTGTAGCGGGTACGAAAATCCCTCGGGGGAAACTCCGTGCCGGTTCGAGTCCGGCTCCGGGCACCAAATACAACGGGAAGCGATACGCGCGTTATGAAATACAAGGCACTGGCGTTCGATCTGGATGGCACGCTGCTGGTGGGCGAAGACCTGCCCTCCCGCAACCGCGACGCTCTGCGCGCGGTCGATGACGCCGGCTATCGGATTATCATCGCGACCGCGCGCTGGCGGCAGATGGCCCAGCGTATCGAAGCCCAGATCGGCATCAGCGGTCCTGCCATTACCTGCTCCGGAGCCCAGGTGTACTGTCCGGATCTCAAAGCCGACATTTTCGACGAGCGCCTGCCGGCGGACTTTACGGCCGATCTGTACGCGCTGTGCGACAGCGATCGTTGCATAGCCACGGTGACCGTCGAAGACCGGGTGTTGCTGAAGCTCGACGGGGAACCCGATCCCGCGCAGTTTCCTGAAGAGATGGACTGGGTACAACGACTCGCTGGTGCAGATGACTCGCTGCCGCGAGTGGCCGCCATTCAGGGCAGCAAGGTCAGCCAGCGAATCAGGGATGAACTGCAACCGAAGTATCGGGACCGCGTGCACTTTTTCGACAGCATCGGACCAACCGGAAAAGTCATTCTGACGCTAACC
>JAYGEV010000349.1:0-1755 GCA_046582225.1 Pseudomonadales bacterium | reverse complement strand
CTCACCTCCTGGGTGATGATATTTCAGCGCTGGTTCTTTCTACGTCGGGTCCTGGCATCGGTCGAGGAGTTCGAAGATCACTTCTGGTCGGGAATCGACCTGCACAAGCTGTACGTCGAGCTGGACGGCAATGAAGACCTGACTGGAATCGAAACCTTGTTCGTCTCGGGTTTCAAGGAATACACAAAGCTGTCGGAGCAATCCGGTGCAGATGCTGAGGCGGTCATGCAAGGCGCGCAACGAGCCATGCGGGTAACGCTAAACCGCGAAGAAGAATCCCTCGAGACACATCTGGCGTTTCTTGCAACGGTGGGATCCACAAGTCCGTATGTCGGATTGTTTGGCACGGTCTGGGGCATCATGAACTCATTTCGCAGCCTTGCGAACATGAGCCAGGCGACTCTCGCATCGGTGGCACCAGGCATTTCTGAGGCGCTCGTGGCCACCGCCATGGGATTGTTCGCGGCCATTCCCGCGGTCATTGGCTACAACCGGTTTTCTGCCCGGGTGGAAGTATTAATGAAGCGCTACGAGGCGTTCAGCGACGAACTGACGGGCATCCTCTATCGGGCGGCCCATTCCCGAGCAAGCTGACGGAGGTAGGCGATGGCAAAGCGCAGAAAGCCCATGTCGGAAATAAACGTCGTGCCGTACATCGACGTCACGCTGGTGTTGCTGGTGATTTTCATGGCCACTGCGCCGCTGCTGACCCAGGGTGTGATCGTCGATCTACCCAAGGCGCCTTCGGAACCAATCGGAGAACAGGCCGATGACCCGTTGGTCGTTTCGATTCGCGAAGATGGCGCGATGTTCGTCAATCTCGGTATCCAGAATGCGGAGGACGAAGGCACCCGGGTGACCATTTACTCACTCGAAGACCAGGCCGGAAAGATTCTGCGAGCTCGCCCACAAGTCCCGGTTTATGTGAAGGCTGATCACAAGCTCGACTATGGGGTGGTGGTCGGAGTGATGACCGTATTACAACGCGCAGGTGCCGAAAGCGTCGGCTTGATTACCGAGCCGCCGGAAATTTTGGAAGGCTGACGCGTGGTTCTTACCCTGCGCGAGTACGGCTTTCCGCTGCTGCTGGCGGCGGTGCTGCACGCCGCGATTCTGTTCATGCTGGCTTCGGGCTGGAATCCTTCCGACCAGATCAGCCGGGCGATAAAGCCGCATATCGTTCATGCGACGCTGCTGATGCTTGAGCCGAAAGCCAAGCCGATACCGAAGAAAACGCCTCCCAAAATTGTGCAGCGCGCTGAGCCGGAGCCTGAGACCACGCCAATTGAGATCCAGACCGAGCCGAAACCCGATCCGGACGCTCAGCGGCTCCGGGAACAAGCTGACCAGCAGGCGCGGCGACGGGAATTGCTCGAAGCCCTCGCACAGTCGTCATTTCTGGATGCGCTGGAAGTCGAAGCAACGGACCTTGCCGAGAACAATGCTGCGAACCAGGCTGAGATCGTGGTGCAGTCGTATCGTTATGGGGTCTATCAACGGATCGTCTCTAACTGGTCTCGGCCGCCGAGTGCGCGCAATGGTATGCAGACTACGTTGCAGGTGGAACTCGTACCCACCGGCGATGTGGTAGCAGTGATGTTGCTCGAAGGCAGTGGCAACGATGCGTTCGATCGATCCGCTGAAGCCGCGGTGCGAAAGTCGAGAAAATTCGATGTGCCCGTTGAGTCAGATATTTTCGAGCGGCATTTTCGCCGCTTTACGTTGTTGTTCAAACCGGAGGATCTGTTGCGTTGA
>JAYGEV010000295.1:0-3898 GCA_046582225.1 Pseudomonadales bacterium | reverse complement strand
GCGGTATCGAAGCTCAGGACTGGGCCGAGATGCTGTTGAGAATGTATTTGCGGTGGGGAGAAAAGCATGGTTTTCGAACCGACATCGTCGAGTTGTCAGGGGCCGATGTTGCGGGAATCAAAGGGGCCACGGTGCAGTTTTCAGGAGATCATGCGTTCGGCTGGTTGCGCACGGAAACCGGCGTCCATCGCCTGGTCCGGAAATCACCTTTCGATTCCGGAAACCGCCGCCATACTTCTTTTGCTTCTGTTTTCGTTTCTCCCGAAATTGACGACAACATCGAAATCGAGATCAGTCCCGCGGACGTTCGCGTCGACACGTATCGCGCCAGTGGGGCGGGGGGTCAGCACGTCAATCGGACCGACTCTGCCGTTCGTCTGACCCATTTGCCGACAAATACCGTGGTCCAGTGTCAGAGCGAGCGATCGCAACACCAGAACAAGGACAAGGCATACAAGCAGCTTCGGGCCAAGCTTTATGAACTGGAAGTCCTGAAACGCAACCAGGAGCAGCAGGCGGTAGAAGATTCCAAAGCCGACATCGGCTGGGGCAGCCAGATTCGCTCCTATGTGCTCGATCAATCGCGCGTCAAGGACCTGCGCACCAAGATTGAGCATTCCGATCCGGCCAGCGTCCTGGACGGCGACCTGGACGGTTTTATCGAGGCCAGCTTAAAGGCCGGCCTGTGAGGTTAACCAGCCAATGACGGACGACAACGAGATATTTAAGACGCGCCGCGAAAAACTTGCGCGCTGGCGTGCCGACGGCGGTTCATACGGCAACAGTTTTCGCCGCGATGCGCTGGCGGCAGATCTGCATGAACGCTGCGAGCAGATGGACAAACAGACGTTGGCAGAGGCTGGAATACGCGCCGCCGTGGCCGGGAGAGTGATGCTGCGGCGGGTGATGGGAAAAGCCAGCTTTATCACGCTTCAGGATGTCAGCGGCAGAATTCAGTGCTACCTGCGACGTGACGAAATTGGCTCCGATGCCTACCAGCAGTTCAACGATCTGTGGGACATCGGAGACATCGTGGGGGTGCGGGGCAGCGTGATGCGCACCAACAAGGGTGAGCTGACGGTGCAGGCGCAGAGTGTTGAACTGTTAAACAAGACCCTGCGACCGCTACCGGAAAAATATCATGGTCTGGCCGATCAGGAAATCAGATACAGACAGCGCTATCTGGATCTGATCATGAGCGAAGATTCACGTCGTGTGTTCCAGATTCGCTCCCGGGTAGTCAGCCTCATTCGAGACTTCTTTGTTGGCCGAGACTTCCTGGAAGTGGAAACGCCGATGATGCACGTGATTCCGGGCGGTGCGACGGCCAGGCCATTTAGTACTCATCACAACGCGCTGGATCTGGATCTCTACCTGCGGATTGCCCCGGAGTTGTTTTTGAAACGACTGACCGTTGGTGGTCTGGAACGCGTGTTCGAGATCAATCGCAGCTTTCGCAATGAAGGCCTGTCAACGCGGCATAATCCCGAGTTCACAATGCTCGAATTTTACTGGGCCTTTGCCGACTTCGAAGATCTCATCTCACTGACCCAGGATCTGCTGCAGTTGCTCGCCCGCGAAATAACCGGGGCCGGCACTATCAGCTATCAGGGCGACGAGATCGACCTGGCCGGGCCGGCCGATCGCTTTACCATGGTTGAGGCGATTGCCCATCACACAGACTATGCACGCGCTGACATAGAGGATGAGCAGCGCCTGGTGGAGATTCTCAAAGGCATGAATCTGGGTCCGGATCCTGACTGGGGGCTTGGCAGACTGCAGATGGAACTGTTTGAAGCCAGAGTGGAAGATCGGCTGCTCAGACCCACGTTCGTCACTCACTATCCGACCGAAGTTTCACCATTGGCGCGGCGTAGTGATGACAACCCTGATGTAACCGACCGCTTCGAGCTGTTCATTGCCGGTCGGGAAGTTGCCAATGGGTTCTCCGAACTCAACGATCCGGAGGACCAGGCCGAGCGTTTTCGTCAGCAGGCAGAAAAAAAGTCTGGTGGCGATCCGGAGGCAATGCATTTCGATCAGGACTACATCCAGGCCCTCGAGTATGGCCTGCCGCCTACGGCGGGCGAAGGCATCGGCATTGATCGCCTGGTAATGCTGTTGACGGACTCAGCGTCGATACGCGATGTGCTGCTGTTTCCGCTCATGAGGCCGCGCTCGGAAACGGGCGAATGAGCGAAGATCGGGTAAGGCTGGAGGCGTCCTGGAAAGAGGCCCTTGGCGACGAGTTCGGCAAGTCCTATATGCTCAAGCTGCGCGAGTTTCTCGCCGGCGAGAAACGCGCACGCAAGGCCATTTTCCCCCAAGGTCGCAGCATCTTCGCGGCCCTCGATCTTACCCCTCTGCTGTCCGTCAAGGTGGTGATCATCGGACAAGACCCATACCACGGAGCCGACCAGGCGCACGGGTTGTGCTTTTCGGTACAACCTGGCGTCGCGCAACCGCCATCCCTGGTGAACATCTTTCAGGAGATCAACGACGAACTGGGCTCACCAGAGCAGCGTCTGGATGGCGTCCACGGGTGCCTGGAACCCTGGGCGCACCAGGGTGTACTGTTGCTTAATGCGGTTCTAACGGTGGAGCGGGGTCGTGCCGGTTCCCACCAGGGGCGCGGCTGGGAGACCTTTACCGACCGGATTGTGGAAATATTGAATGAACGTCGATCGGGCCTGGTGTTCCTGTTGTGGGGCAGCTACGCGCAGAAAAAGGGCGCGATCGTGGACCGGCAAAGACATTGCGTGCTGAGCGCACCACACCCGTCGCCGTTGTCAGCACATCGGGGCTTCATGGGTTGTGGCCATTTTTCCCGGACAAATCAGTATCTGGAGGAGCATGACCAGGCACCTGTGAACTGGTTCGACGTGGCCTGACCGTGCTTGGATATTGCGACAGTTGGGTATTTTGTAGAGAATTTTTCTTGAACACAGAGAGTAGTTTCCAATGATTGAATCACCCACCGAGAAACTGATTGTGGAACAGCGTGGTCATACGCTGTTGATCACCATCAACACACCGCCGGCGAATACCTGGGATGCGGATAACCTGACCGGGTTGGTCAACATCGTTGAGCAATGCAACGAGGAGCGCAGCGTCTATGCGATTGTGATCACCGGCCAGGGTGAAAAATTCTTTTCAGCGGGGGCGGATCTGAAGTTATTCGCCGGTGGCGACAAAGGCGTGGCTTCTTCGATGGCGAACAATTTTGGTTCGGCATTCGAGACCCTGGCAAGCTTTCGCGGAGTAAGCATTGCGGCGGTCAATGGCTTTGCGATGGGCGGCGGTCTGGAGTGTGCACTCGCGTGTGACATCCGCATCGTCGAAGCACAGGCCCAGCTGGCGTTGCCAGAAGCCTCGGTAGGACTGTTGCCGTGTGGCGGTGGTACACAGAACCTTGCCTGGCTGGTGGGTGAGGGGTGGGCTAAGCGCATGATCCTGTGCGGCGAGCGCGTGAATGCTGAAACGGCGGCACGAATTGGCCTCGTGGAAGAGGTTGTCGATGCCGGGCAGTCGCTGGGGCGTGGGCTGGAACTGGCGGAGCGTGTTGGCAACCAGAGTCCGCCCGCGGTAGCTGCGTGCAAACGGTTGATCCAGCAGGCGCGCGGTGGAAGCATCAACGCTGCCTACGATACCGAGCGGGGTGCATTTGTGGGCTTGTTTGACACTCAGGACCAGAAAGAAGGGGTGAACGCGTTTCTTGAAAAACGCTCCCCGGAATGGATAAACGGCTGATCCGTGATGAATCCCACCAACGATGAGCAGGCATCGGTATTGTTGTTCGAACACGCTGCCGGGACCGGATGCATTGTGGCAGAGGCGCGTCTGAATCTTGAGGCGACCCTGAACTCGCTGAGTCTCGAGATGATCGACATCATTAATC